>JAQWRB010000049.1 GCA_029243935.1 Alphaproteobacteria bacterium | reverse complement strand
TTTAAAGAAACAGGCCAATCTAATAAATTTGCACCATCAACATTTCCATAAGTTGTACGTGTTTTGAATTCATAGTCCATAAAACGAGGAGTTGCTCCTGCCCAATGTGTTGTAGTTCCACCAACAGCTTTAACTAACCACGCTGGAAGACCAGGAAAATCTTTATTAACTCTCCAAGATCCACTTGTTCCCCTAGCATCTAGCCAAGCCATTTGCATAAATGCTCCCCATTCATCACTTGTGTAATCTTCAGGTTTTATATAAGACCCTGCTTCAAGACATACGCATGGAATTCCAGCCTTTGTAAGCTCATAAGCCATGGTGCCTCCTCCTGCACCAGAACCAATAATTACTACTGCGCTTTCGTTTTTATCTATTTTATTCATTACTCCCCCCCCCCACTATTTATTAGTATTTGTTTGTTTTAATTCAGCAAGTTTATTTTGCGTTGCTGTAAAGAAATTTGCATGATCTGGATGTTCAGTTATACGTGGCTCAGGTAGCCAGTTTAAATCATTAAATCCACGATTAACATAGCCCCCCTTTTCATAACTAGCGCCTTCATAACCTAAAAGATCCCATACTTCTTTATCATTATAAAGTGTGACAACACTTGTTCCTCTAACATGAGAAAAAAAAGCAGACCCTTCTATTTCTTTAAGATAGTTAGTTGCTTCCCTAAAATTAAGACTATCAAAAGATGCTTTTCTTAAATCAGCAAGCCCATCACGCATCATTAAAGTTTTAGCTGGGTCAGCATTTCCCTTACCTATAACATCATCAGTTGTTCGCTGATAAGGTCCATCTGGAAAACGCTCATGTGGGTATAAGGTTTTAATCATTTTAGTAATTGTTTGCCTATCATTTGCACTTGAACCAATTATCATTTTTGCATTTACATTAGTTACTCCAAATAAACACGCCAAAGCACCAACTGAACTAGTTCCAAATAACATCCCTCGTCTTGATATACTCATTTTTTCCCCCCATTTTAACAAAATATTCTAAATATAAACTTATATATAAAACGTTAACAACAGAGGTATAAAAGTCAAGTTTGACATATAATTTTATTAATTTAATTAGCTGCCTTTATTTTTTATTCCAATTAGACTTTTTAAAAGCAATACTTTCAAGATAAGATGCTAATTGATTAATTTGTTGTACATTAATCTTCCCCATCCCTCCCCAAGCAGGCATTCTTAAATAACCATTTACTATAATATCTGTAAATGCTGAATAGCCTTTTCTATATTTTCTTAAATTTGGTGTTTGAAGGTGACCGCTATTAATACCAGTTGCTTTTATACCATGACATTTGGCACATTTTACTTTATATAATTTTTTTCCAATTTCTATTGCCTCTTGATTAGCAGATAATGGATTTGGAGAGTTAGCATTAGAAACAGGTGCAATAATAAATAAATATATGATTACAATATAAATAAATTTTTGAAGGCTTTTCATAAAAATATAATAACATGTCAGAGATTTCTTATCTACAATTTAAGAAAAACTAATTAATCACTTAAAAAAATTACCTAGCAGCAAACCTCAAAATTTTTATAAAGTGTATTAAAACCTTCTCATTATAAATCTAATTAAATTCTTTAGGATGATAAGAAGGAATAACAAAAGGAAGAATAGAGTCTAAATAAGGTATGGTCTTTGGTTCTGAAGGATTAGCACCTATTACACTATTACTATCAATTATGTGTGCCTTTTGTACAATTTTAGATGTAATTGTACTAGTTTTACCCTTTATTGCAGTATGTAGTTCTTCAAGACTAATAGGATGTATGCAATAAAATGAACATACATTTATTATATCTTTAATGTTCCATAGATAGATGGATGGTCTATGAAGTTTGGATATATAAATAGTTGTTCTTCTAGTTTTTAAGCCTAAGTTCTTTAGAGTTTTACCTAATACTTTAGCTGTTATTAATCCATCACTTGCTTCTACAATATCATTACAATCAACTTCTTTTTTATTCTTTAGTTGGTTTATAAAACCAAGAACAAAAGCTATATAAAATTTACCCATAGTTGTAGGTAAAAGTTTATCCAGTTGGTTTAGGTAATAGGTGCTATTCATATTACCTGCTCATTTCTTGAGGAGTAAACATTTCCATTTGTGCTGGTGCTTTATAATAAGACTTCCAGTTTTGAGGTAAGGTAGATTCAATATATTTTATGACTTCGTTAAATCTAACTTTAGTAGGTGTAGTGTTAAGAGATTTAATTCTCTTGTTTCTTATGGCTCTGTAAACATAAGTTGTATTGCAATTTAAAACTTCTGCTACAGCAGGTACAGTTAATTGTGTATCTGATAAATACATAGATATTCCTTTCAGCTAATAGATGTAGCAATAGCTATGATCTATTAGGATAAATTAAAAAATGATTGGTAGATTTCACAAATATCTACAAGTAATATGTGCTGAAACTCTATGTGCAATACATAGGTATATATGTATATATTATACCATAAAAAGCACTTTTCTGCAATACACGTAGGTACCTAAACTAGAGTACATAGACCCTGTTATTTTTACTCAATATGTATCAAGGTGTAATTATATATATACTCTCATGTGTGTTTTTTTGGGTGGGGTATCATCAAAATGAGTACTAAATGATTATCAAATGATAAGGGTTACCTTTAATTACTTTAATG
>JAQWRB010000039.1 GCA_029243935.1 Alphaproteobacteria bacterium | reverse complement strand
AAGTATCCGAAGGGAAAGGTTTTTTATTACAAGGAGGAGACTGTGCTGAGTCTTTTGCTGAATTTAACGCAGATAATTTAAGGGATTCATTTAGAGTAATACTTCAAATGGCAGCTGTATTAACATATGGAGCTTCACTTCCTATAGTTAAAGTTGGTCGTTTAGCTGGACAGTTTGCAAAACCTAGATCAGATTCTTTTGAAATAAGAGATAATGTTAAGCTTCCATCTTATTTGGGAGATATTGTAAATGGTATAGAGTTTGAAGAATTAGCGAGAGATCCAGATCCTGAAAGAATGCTTAAAGCTTATAGTCAAGCAGCATCAGCTCTAAATCTTTTAAGAGCCTTTGCAACTGGGGGGTATGCTGATTTACATGAAGTTCATCGTTGGAATTTAGAATTCTTAGAAGGAAGTAGCCAAGATAACAAATACAGAGTTATAGCAGATCGCATTGGTGATTGCTTAAATTTTATGAAGGCATGTGGTATTAATAAAAATACTGCAGGTTTAGTGTCTAAAGTAGATTTTTTTACATCACATGAGGCTTTATTATTAGGGTATGAACAGAGCTTAACACGTATTGATAGTATTACGGAAGAATATTATGACTGTTCTGCACATATGCTGTGGATAGGTGAAAGAACTAGAGGTTTAGACGAGGCTCATATTGAGTTTATGAGAGGAATAGGAAATCCTATTGGTGTAAAAGTTGGCCCTACAATGAGTAGTGATGATATAATAAACTTAATTGATAAATTAAACCCAGAAAATGAAGCTGGTAAGCTTACTTTAATAGCAAGGATGGGAAAAGATAAAATAGGCGATGTTTTGCCAGGGCTTGTTAAAAAAGTTCATAGTGAAGGAAAAAAGGTGATTTGGTCATGCGACCCAATGCATGGAAATACTTTTAAAGCTCAGACAGGCTATAAGACCAGGGCATTTGATAATATAATGAGTGAAGTAGTACAATTCTTTCAAATTCATAGATCTGAAGGTACTTATGCTGGAGGTATTCACTTAGAAATGACTGGTCAAGATGTTACAGAGTGTGTTGGTGGATCGCAAGAAATTAAGGAAGAAAACCTTGGAGATAGATATCATACTCATTGTGACCCGAGACTAAATGCAAATCAGGGATTAGAGTTAGCTTTTATACTTGCTGAAGAGTTAAGCAAATATAGATAATACTTAATTATTATGTATTTATTATAAATTTTGCATCTGAAAAATATTTTATTAATTGTTCTCTTACAATTTTGCTAGATATTGCATAAGTTGTTGATAGCCCATCTGCTAATGTAGCGGAATTAGCAATCACTGTTGTTTTTGAAGGAATGTCTAAAGCCGCATCATAAATATTTGCATTAAATAAGTGACTTTTTTTATTTGGAAGTATTGTGCTCCTTGCTTCACTTACAGAAAACCCTTTATTTGTAATATCAACAGTATTATTATTAATATTTAGTAACCATTTCTTCCCATGAGGAGCTAATCCTGATGATCTTCCTTCTCCAAAATTAATTAAATGGTTTTTTATTCCTGAATTTAATAAAATTTCATGGACTCTATCAGTTAATATTCCTTGTGCTAAAGCATTGAGTGTTATCTCTGTATTTTTATTTAATAATACTATTTTATTTTTGGAAACATCAATATTATTAAACCCTATACCATCTGAAATAAGATTTTTTCCAGAAGAATATGAATTCCATATAGGTTGTACAGTTATATCAAATGACCCTTTACTAATATTAAAAAAATTTTCAGAAATGTTTATCGCATTTAATAATTCTGAGCATGGATTAAGAATAATTTTTTCTTTATTTAGCAAATTAATTTTACTGGAGGCATTTTGTAGATAAAAAATTTTATCTAATCTGTCTATTTCTGAACTAACTATTGTTATAATTCTTTCTAAATGATTTTTATTTTTAGTATAAACTTTCAACTCTATTGGGTTACCTAGTGCCGAGCCTTTCCAGTGATAATTATATATATTTTTATTAGCAAAACTAGTATATGGAAGCATACTAATCGCACTTGCAGTTATTTTAATAATATTTCTTCTTGTTATAATGTTTTGCATACTAGACTGCTCTAACTTTAAATTTTTCTATTTTAACTAAAGGAGGACATCTTTTAGTATCTACATATTCTAATTGACAATCTAAACATCTAAAACATTCACTCATAATAATTTTTCCCTTATCTTTTCCTTTGGAAGGAATAGCATTTACCGGACAAGACGTTGAGCATAAATTACAAGGGCTTCCACACTCCTCTCTTCTTTTAAGATTATCAGTAATTCTTAATTTTCCAATTACTGCTAAACCAGCACCCAAAGGACAAACAAACCTACAAAAACCTCTTTCCATAAAAGCACTTAAACATAAAAGAGCAACAGCATAACTAACATAAGGTATACCCCGGTTAAAATGTCTCATTATAGCTGTTTTAAAAGGCTCTACTTCAGCTAATGAAGAAGCAGTTTCCATAGATATAAATGACATACCAATAATAGTAACTAGAATAAAATATTTTATAGTCCATAATTTAGTATAATATTTTTCTGAAATTTCTTTTTTCTTTACACCTAAGTTTTTAGCAATCCATCCAATTAACTCTTGCAATGCTCCGAAAGGACATAGCCAGCCGCAAAATAATCCTCTTCCTAATATTAAAGCAGAAATTATCGTGAAGGATAATATAATAAATATTAAAGGATCTATTAAAAAATAACTTAAGTCTGAACCAGTTATAGGAATTCTTATTATAGATAAGATATTAAAAATTGATAATTGTGCACCTGCGTACCATCCAATCCAAATTAAAGTAAATGATAAATAAGATACTCTAATAACCCTATATATTTTTCTATATTTACTAATTCTATCTTGAAAAATGGTAATACAGATCAAAATTAATAATGCTGAACATAAAATTAATATTCTAAATTTTGAATCCAGCCAAATATTTGTCCACATTGGTAATTCTGTAGTTTTTTTAATTATTAGCTCATCACTTATGATATATGGAATTATAATATTTTGAATATTTTGTTCCTCATAATTAATGTCTAATAATTCTAAATACCAAGCTTTAGTTGGGTCAAAATTATATTTAGAATCAATTTTAAATATAGATACTTCTTTAAATACGGGAGAGTTTTTAGCTTGAATTTTAGATAATCTTGTATGGTCATCTGCTTTAAATTTTATTATAGTTTCTCCTTGAACAATTCTTATCCTATCAAATTTTTTACTATACCTCCATTTGTCACCTTTAAAAGAATAGCCATTTCCAGCTATTAAGATTGCGTGATCTTTACTATTTAAACCTGCCATGTATTTATCATGACGATTTTTCTTTAATACATTATAACCAATGGCTCTAGGAGTGATTAATGTAATAGCTATTTCTGCATTTTTTATTATTTTACTTTTGTTGTTATATTTATTTAAATGTTCTGAAATATAATTGTTTCTATATAACACATATTTTTTTTTAATTAATTGTTCCCAATTAAAATTTACTTCCTTTAAGTAGTCTAGTCTGTTCATTTCTTTATCTTCAAATAAACCAACAGATAACGCTGCATTTCTTGATGATTTAAAAATTGCTTGGTGCATTAGATTTGAGGATATTGTGCCTCTATGAACAGTATCTGGTCTAATAGGCTTATCTCTTGATGATTTTGCCATACCATTAGTAATGCTGATATTCTTAGTTCTTTCAACATAATTTAGCAGGTCATCTTCACTTACATCGTGTTCAAAAAGAGGCTCATTATGATACGTTAATTTTGCTCCTGCTATTGTTCCCGAAGAATTTAACCCTATAATTATTTCATATGGAGACCTATCGTAGCCTAAGGATTTGACCATATCCCAAGTAGAATATATATAGCCTATGATAATTTCATTGTTTAAAACTTCTATAATTCTTGAATCATTATCATTATTTTTAATTTTAGAGTAGTTAGGAAAATACTCTGTAATCAAAGACTCTTCTAGTCTATCTTCTATATTCCCAGCAATTTGAGCAAAGCTAAAATTTATATTAAATAAGAAAAAAGTTGAAATTAATAAAGCGATATTTTTCATATATAAATATCTCCCAATTAATATTTATGAAAAAATTAACTATTAACAGATAACAAGATAAAGTATAGTTTTTTCAAATAAAGTGTTTTATATAATTCTTATTAAAAATGGAAGAATTTTGTCTGATTTTGAAGCTGATATAGAATTAAGAACTGATCATTATTTCAAATTAACTAAAAAAGTTGTTGAAAAACATGGTGATGTTGATGTTACTTATGCAGTATTTATGCGCAGGCCAGTAATTTACTGTCCTAAAATTGCAATGGACTGGATATCATCTGTAGTTACTTCCAGGGGTCATAAATTAAATATAAAAGAATGCTTCATAGAAGGAGCATGGGTAGGTGCTGGTGAAGTTCTAATGTACATATCTGGAAAATTAAGTGTTTTAACAGACTTAGAAACATTATATCTTCAAAAATTAGGAGGGGCATGTGTAGCAGCTTATAATACCTTTGGAATGGCGAGTGATTTACCAAAAGTAGGTTTTATCGCGATGGATGCTAGGCACTGTGCGGGAGCAGAAATGCAAGAACTTATGGCTTATGGTGCTTCTGTAGGGTCTAAAAAAGCACAAAAGGAGCAGGGCGCTATTGGGTTTATAGGTAGTGCTAATGATATAACTTCACATTTTTTTGGAAAAAAGCATGGAATGGGTACTATGCCTCATGCTTTAGTTGGTTATGCAGGTTCAACAGTTAAAGCAGCAATTATGTTTGCAAATACATACCCAAATAGTCCTTTAACAGTATTAGTTGATTACTTCGGCAAGGAGATTTCTGATGCTCTAGAGGTATGCGAAGCCATGAACAGCTTAGCTATTAATGGAAAACTATCTCTTAGGGTAGATACTCATGGAGGAAGATTTATAGAAGGCTTAGATACTGCAAAATCATATGAATTATTAGATAAAAATGCATCTCATGCTATTCGTACTTTTAGAACTGAGCAAGAAT
>JAQWRB010000032.1 GCA_029243935.1 Alphaproteobacteria bacterium | reverse complement strand
TTATTTCAGTAGGTTTTGTGCCTCTTAGTTCAATATTTATATCTAAAAATCTAGCAGAAATAGTAGATTTCCAAATTCTGGGTGTTGGCAAGTAACAAAATATTCTTAATAAGGCATTAGAATTTTTTACCATACTTCTATATCCGGTCTTATTTCAACATCAAAAGACCATGCTGATCTTGCTTGATGTCCTACGTGAAAAATTTCACTAGCTATATCTTTAGGCTTGCAAAAGAAAATATCTTCTTTATCTGCCGCAAATATAGGTCTTGTTCTTGGAGTATCTATAGCGGCATCAACCAGTATATAGGCAACATGAACGCCTTTAGGTCCTAATTCTCTTGCTAATGCTTGTGCTAAAATTCTCTGAGCAGCTTTAGTAGGAGCAAAATATACAAAAGCTGGTTTTCCTCTTAATGCAGATGTATTGCCTGTAACAATTATAGATCCAGATTTATTTTTAATCATAGCAGGTGCTAAAGCTCTAGCAAAATAAAGTAATGATTTAGTATTTACATTAAAATTTCTATCTAACTTTTCAGGATTATCGTCTAGAAAACTTCCGGCTAAACCCCCGTCTGCAACACCAGCAACAGCATTATGAATAAATATATTTGGATTGCCAACTTCTGCAATAACTTTAGTACATACATCTCTAATTTCATCCATATTTGAAACATCACATTTATAGGCATAAGAGTTAGGTATCTCTGATTTTAAATTATTAATGAAATCTATATTTCTAGCTAACATGATGACTTTATACCCATTATCCGAAAATTTTTTAGCGCTCTATTTCCCTGTTCCAGGACCAACTCCAGCTATTAAGCAAATTTTTTCTTTATTTGTCATATTTTATCCTCTTAAATTTAATCTTTTTTAATAGTTTTAATAAACGAATCTTTATTTTTAAAATCTTCATATATTTTAACTAGATTTGGTTTATTTTCTTTCCATTCTTCATTTGGGAATACATTATCTAAAACTAGACAACATAACCCAATTGTAACATGAAGTTTATTATACGATTTTACAAAAATATGCGCTTCTTCTTCTAATAATTTAAGAGATCTTAGTGCTCTTCCTTGCTCATGTTTAATTCCACCTGGATAATGAAATTCTTTAGGTTTGTAGATTTTTTCTCTGGCTCTAGAAACAATAGATTCAAAAGTTTGAGATGCGATTGAATCTAATGCATATATTTGCCAATATTGTTTTTCATTTTGAGGAATAAATTCTTTATTATCGCTCTGTTTTTCTAAATAATTGCATATCGTCGTTGATTCCACGATGTTGAAACCCTCGTCTGTTTCCAGAGTAGGCACCATTCCATTAGGATTATTTTTCATAATTAAAGCATCCTCAGATCTTGTAGTAGTAATTACTTCATCAATTTTATCTATTAGGTTAAGTTCTCTGGCAATTATTCTACATTTTCTCGCTATAGGAGATGTAACAGTATAATATAGTTTCATGATTTAAGTATTCCTTTTTCTCTATTTATTTTTTGCCAAATCCCTTCAGCAGTAAAAACTAATTTTTTTTTAAATGTTAATTCTACTCTGACAAAAATTGCTTTTCTTCCTGTTTTTAATGCTTTTCCAGTTCCTTCAATCCATGCACCAACTGGAGCAGGGCGCATAAAGTTAGCATTAAAATTTGCAGTAACGCTTGGTCCTTCACCTGCTTTTGCTGCTATATATCCTCCTATAGTATCTACAAAAGCCATAAGAAGTCCGCCATGAGATACTCCATTATAGTTTGAATGGTGTTCTAATATTCTAATGCCCATAGTAACATTCGGATATTTGCCTTTAATGAAATAAGGACCAATTCTATCAGAAAACATACCATCCCTTGATTCATAAAGCTTAAAATCATCTGGTGCATTTGCCTGTTCTATATATTTCTCTTTATACATATAAAGTATTTCCTTTATTATTCTTAACTTCTTATAAATTTGTTTTATGTTGTTTTAATTTATCAAAATCAAATTCAAACCCTATACCTGGTAAGTCTGAAGCTAAACCATAACCATTTTCTATTTTGAGTGGATGTGAGATGTAATCCTCTATGCCAAAGGCATGAACTTCCATATAGGCTGCATTAGGACATGCTGAAAGTAATTGAATATGAACATCATGTGCTCCATGAGACATGACAGGAAGATTGTTAGCTTCAGCAAGTTTAGCTATTTTCATAAAAGGTGTAAAGCCACCGCATGTTGTATAGTCAGGCTCAGGAAAATCAACGCCATTAAAATGGAAAAGTAATTGAAACTCTTGAAGAGTGTGAAGGTTTTCTCCTGCTGCAATAGGAGTTTTTCCATTATTTTTTAAATATGCATAACCTTTATAATCATCTGGCGTTATAGGCTCTTCAAGCCACGTAAGGTTAAAATTACTTAGTTCATTAGATGCCTTTAAGGCTTGATCAACTCTCCAAGCTTCATTAGCATCAGCCATAAGTTCTATTTCATCCCCAATATGCTTTCTAACAGCCTCAACTCTTTGTAGGTCTTCTTTTAAAGATTCTCTACCTAAACGCATTTTTATAGCTTTATAGCCGTCTTCCATATTTTTAGTGATATTATCCAATATCTTATCAATAGAGAAGTTTAAATCTATGTTTCCTGCATATACTTTTACCTTAGGGGAGTATCCTCCTAAAAGCCGCCATAAGGGTTGCTTTAATCTTTTTGCTAGTAAATCCCAAAGAGCAGCATCTACAGCAGATATCGCAAAACTTACTGGGGCTCCTCTCCCTGCATAATGGGACTGTTTCCACATTTGTTTCCATAGATATTCAATTCTAGAAGAATCTGATTTTATCAGTATTGGTTTGTAGGTATCTTCTATTATTTTTGCTATCGCTACTTCCTGGTTACTGTGCATTGTAGTGTAACCTTGCCCAGTATTACCATTCTCATCCGTAATTTTTATTATTACCAATCCAAAGCCTGTCATTATTCCTGCGGCGTATGCTTCAACAGGTTCTTTGAGTGGAATAGTGTACGATAAAATTTCTACATTTTTTATATTCATTATAGATCCTAATAATAATTAATAAGCACATGTTTTAAAACAAAATAAATTTAATATTATTTATT
>JAQWRB010000152.1 GCA_029243935.1 Alphaproteobacteria bacterium | reverse complement strand
TGCCCTCTTTATCTAATTTAATACCAATATGATTGACACCTAAATTTTTAATTCTAGAAATTGCACCACCATATGTTGCTTCTTCAACAAGGACCGTATCATTAGAATTTAATAACAATTTATTGATTAGATCTAAAGCTTGTAGTGAACCAGAAGTTAATAAAATATTATCTAGCTCAATATTCATAGCTGTAAAACTTCCTAAATAAGATACCAAGAACTTTCGCAATTCCAAATTTCCTTGTGGTCCACTGTTATGTCCATATAAAGCTAGATTTTTTCCTTTATCTTTAATAACCTTTTTTGCTGAAATTGCTAATTCATTTATAGGAATATTATCTTCGGAATTATGACCACCAACAAAATTATATTCAGGAAAACCAGAATATGGAGATGCTGAATTAGGTAAGCCATCAGAAAAAAAATTTTCAATATTATAAGTCATTACATATTAACCTTATTAATATTAAACTTATTAAAAGATTCTAATGTTGAATCTATAGAACCGGGAAGATCAACTTGTTTTGTTGCATTCATAATAACAAAAGTATCAAAACCTGCAATAGATGAATCTACAGCACTATAAGCAACACAAAAATCTAAAGC
The DNA here is from genome assembly GCA_029243935.1 of Alphaproteobacteria bacterium. GTDB lineage: Bacteria > Pseudomonadota > Alphaproteobacteria > TMED109 > TMED109 > TMED109. Next base: position 6,368 of record JAQWRB010000152.1, on the reverse strand, counting down.
TAGCCCGCATATAAAGACACGATTTACTCCTAATGCCTTTAAAGTTCCTTCAAGTCCTGTAGCTGTAACTCTATCATTTTCCCAAAATGCAGAGTATGAATCAATTTCTCTTCTAAATCCTTTACGTATTATTGTATTTGCTTTTAATGTATTTAAATCTTTATGAAATTCTGCTCCTTTAGTACCTTGGACACAGTGAGCTGGCCAAATTGTTTGATTTCCATAAGGCATTTTTATAGATGAAAAAACTTCTTTATCTTTATATTCTGTTACAAAAGAACTATGATTTTTAGGATGCCAATCTTGTGTTAGAAAGACATTATTAAATTTTTCTTGAATAGAATTAATATTTTTTATAATTTTATCTCCATCTTTAACGCCTAAGCTTCCACCTGGGCAAAAATCGTTTTGAATATCAATTACTAATAACGCATCATTTTCCATACCAGTATTTAAAGGTAGTTTATTTTCATTTGCATTAACTGAGGAAACTATGTTTCCAGTATATGAAAATATAGAAGTTGCAAGTGTTGTTTTTATAAAGTTTCTTCTATTTAAAAGCATCTTTATTTCCTATTTAATTAAAAATAAATAAAATTCATTATAGCATATTATAATATATTATAATATATTTTAAGTATGTTTTTATAAAATAACAAATATATCTATTTATTAAAATGGCTAAAAATAATATGAAAAAAATAATGCTACTTGGATCCGGAGAACTTGGTAAGGAGGTTATTATTAGTGCTCAAAGACTAGGATGTGAAGTAATTGCAGTAGATAGATATATTAACGCTCCTGGTATGCAAGTTGCTGATAAATATGAAGTTATTAATATGTTAAATGAAACAGATTTAAAGAACTGCATAAGTAAACATAATCCAGATATAATAGTTCCTGAGATAGAAGCAATTAGAACTGAAGTTCTTTTAGAAGTTGAAAAAAATGGAATAACTGTAATACCTACAGCTAGAGCAGCAAATCTAACTATGAATAGAGACAGAATTAGAGATTTAGCTAAATCTATAGGATTACCAACTGCTAAATATCAATATGCAGAAAATATGGAAGAATTTACTAAAGCTATAGAAGAAATAGGAGTTCCTTGTGTTGTTAAACCTGTAATGAGCAGTTCTGGGAAAGGGCAAAGTACTGTTAAATCTATTAAAGAAATTGAGAAGGCATGGAATTATGCAATATCGGGAGCAAGAGGAGATAGAGTTAGAATTATTATTGAAGAATTTATAAACTTTGATTATGAAATAACTTTATTAACTGTAAAACAAAAACATGGACCAACAGTATTTTGTCCACCAATTGGACATTATCAAGAACGCGGAGATTACCAATACAGTTGGCAACCACAAGAAATGAGTAAGAAAGAAATAATTCAAGCACAAGAAATTGCAAAAACAATAACCGATGAACTAGGTGGTATGGGAATTTTTGGAGTTGAGTTTTTTATTAAAGATAAGCATGTTATTTTTAGTGAACTTAGTCCAAGACCTCATGATACAGGTATGGTTACAATGAAAACTCAAAGACTAAGTGAATTTGATTTACATGTTAGGGCATTTTTAGAACTACCTATAACTCAAGAAATGATTGATAATAATTTTTATGCAGGTGCTAGCCATGTTATTCTTGCTTTAGCTGAAGGAGAAGTCGATTCCTATGATGGCGTTAATGACGCCTTATCTAATCCAAATATAGACATCCGTATATTCGGTAAATTAGAAACAAGAAAATTCAGAAGAATGGCCGTAGCTTTAGCTCCTTCACTTAAAGAAGCTAAAGAAGCAGCTAATAAAATTAAAGTAATTATTAAATAAAATATTAAATTTCTTTAAGCAACCTAGCTTCTAACTCTATCCTTTGATCTTCTAATTCATTCGGAAGAAAATTACCAAACCTATCAAAATGGTCTTTAACCTCACTTATTTCTTCTAAACCCTCAGTTTGAGGAATTTCAATTAAAGAATTAAATTTTTTATTATTAAAGTCTAATCCTGTCCAATTAATGTCTTCAAAGTAAGGAACTAAGCCAAAACTATTGCTTTTAGCACGTACTTCACTATTAACTCTATCAACTATCCATTTTAATATTCTCATATTTTCGCCAAACCCAGGCCATATGAAATTACCATTACTGTCTTTTCTAAACCAGTTGACCCTAAATATTTTTGGTGCTTTTTCAATATGTTTTTGACCCAGGTCTATCCAATGTTTCCAATGTTTTGCCATATTATAACCGCAGAAAGGCAACATAGCGAAAGGGTCTCTTCTTATAGAAGCTTGATTAATCGCTGCAGCTGTCGCCTCTGAACCCATAGTTGCGGCCATAAAAATTCCATGATTCCAGTCATAAGATTCATATACTAATGGAAAAGTTTTTGACAAACGACCACCAAATATAAACGCCTTAATTGGAACCCCCTGAGGATTTTCCCAATTTTCGTCCAATGATGGGCATTGGTAAGATGGTACTGTAAATCGAGCATTTGGATGTGCTGCTTTAGATTTACTATTTGGTGTCCAATCATTTCCTTGCCAATCTATTGCATGACTTGGTGGATCTCCATCCATACCTTCCCACCATATATCTCCATCATCTGTTAAAGCTACATTAGTAAATATGCAGTTCCTCTTTAGCATTTCCATTGCGTTTGGATTAGTACTATAAGATGTTCCAGGAGCTACACCAAAAAAACCTGCCTCAGGATTTATTGCTCTAAAATCACCATCAGATGAAGGTTTTATCCATGCAATATCATCTCCAACTGTTTTAACTTTCCAACCTTCAAAACATTCAGGCGGCATCATCATAGCTAAATTTGTTTTTCCACAAGCGCTCGGGAAGGCAGCACCTATATAAGTCGTTTTACCTTTAGGGTTTTCCAAACCTAAAATTAACATATGCTCTGCTAGCCATCCTTCATCATTAGCCATTTTTGAAGCAATTCTTAAAGCAAAACATTTTTTTCCTAAAAGAGCATTCCCTCCATACCCTGAACCATAAGACCAAATTGATCTTTCTTCAGGAAAATGAACAATATATTTATCGTCAGGACTCGCAGCACATGGCCAACTTATATCTTTTTGATTCTCTTTAAGTGGCATGCCTACAGAATGCATACATTTTATAAAATTACCTTTTTCTCCTAAAACATCTAAAGCTTCTTTACCCATTCGAGTCATAATTCTTTGATTAACGACTACATAAGGACTATCAGAAATTTGAACTCCAATATGAGAAATTGGTGAATTTAAAGGGCCCATAGAGAATGGAATAACATACATTGTCCTTCCTGACATGCAACCACTAAACAACTTGTCTAGCTTAGCTTTCATCAAACCAATATCAGACCAATTATTTGTAGGTCCAGCATCTTCTTTAGAAGTAGTACATATGAAGGTTCTATCTTCAACTCTTGCAACATCACTAGGATGCGAACGGGCTAAAAAACAATTTGGTCTTTTTTCTTCATTCAGTTTAATAAATGTTCCAGCTTCAACCATCTCTTTACAGAGCCTATCGTACTCTTCTTGAGATCCATTACACCAATAAACATCATTTGGTTTACAAAGCTTTTCAATTTCAGAAACCCACTGCTTTAAAGCTATATTATTAGTTACCATAAATTGTAATTTCCTCATTAGAAATAAAAAGTAATTAGAAACATGAATCTATCCGGAAATCAACCATTTATTATTACAAATATTTTGAAGAATAATTATGCTAATAATTTATGTGACATAACATTTAAATTTTTAATATCTAAATTATAATCGCAACTATTTAAACATGGTTTTCCAGAACAAGATAAGCATGCCAAAGCATTATTATTAATTGAAGAATAGGTTAATAAAGCTTTATTAGGATTTTTATAATCTAGAGCATACATCTTAGATCTCATTACTTCAGATATTTCCACATTACTAGGACAAACATTTTTACAAACCCCACATCCTGGTGGACATATACTTTCATGGTTAATCTGATAATACTTTTTTAATAATTCAAAATAATGATTTTTGGCATATTTTTTATCTGAGATAGTCGTTATTTCATCAATTAATGAATTAGAAGTCATAGATATAATTGCTGCATCAGCATAATTAGTATTTAAAGCCCATTTAATAGCAGCTTGCGCATAAGTTAACTGTTTGCTTTCGTAAGGGCGCATATCATTCAATCTTGAACCTGCTAATGTCTTCATAGCTATTATACCAATTCCTTTATTTCTAGCTTTTACTAAAACTTCAGGTAATCTAGGGTTAATAGCAACAAAATGAAAAGTATGTCTTAGTTTTTCTAGAAATTTTGGGTCTTGTGCAAAGCTAAAAGCTGACAAGATAATATCAACTAAATTTCTATCAATACAATATTCTAAACAATCCGCTAAATTACTGCCATGTCCAGAAATTCCAGTATACCTAACTTTTCCTTCTAACTTAGCTTTTTCAATAAACTCCCACCAATCCGTATTTTTTAATCTAGAAATAGAATTTACTGCATGATTATAATAAATATCAATGTAATCTGTATTGAGTCTTTTTAAGGACCCTTCTAAAGCAGACATATAATCTTTTTTATTTTGATAATTTCTAGCCTTGGTTTTTGTGCCTATTACAACTTGATGTCTTACCGCTTTTAAGACGTTACCAATAGAAGATTCAGCGTCGCCCCTTAAATAGGATTCTGCGGTATCAAAATATCTTACACCTCTATCATACGCATGCTTTACAATTTTTTCGTCTGAGGTGCTTGATGAGCCATAACCAATATTAGGGATAACTAAATCAGTCTTACCTAACTTTATCAATTCTGGTTTAATCTGTTTAGCATCTAGCTTATTAATATTTAAATTTCCAGCTAGTAAAGAACTGAAAAGAAATGATCTTCGATTTAAATTCATGAACCCGATTCTTTTTCTGTTAAATCATATAAAATATAATATTTATTTGTAAATAAAATAACTGTAATAAAAATAAATAAAAACAAAACTATAATTTTATTTATCATCCAATTTGTATCCCAAATATTCCACTGGGGAGAAATAAAAAAAACACCTAATTTATAAATAATAATTATTAATTCAAAAATACATATTAACAAACCTACATAGTAAGTATTTTTCGATAAATTTAAAAAGCTATTAGCTAACCATAGATGGGCAATCCACCAAAAATCCCACATAATATATTTAGTAAAATTTTCCTCATAGTATAGCGCGTATGTAACTGGAAAGATAAATTTTATTAAAAGTGTCCATAAAACAATTAAAACCAACCAAGATGAAATTATAACTGGTAATTTATTTTTTAAAGTAAAAAATGAGTGCACTTTATAAAAGCCTATTTAAATTAAAAACTAAATTTCTGTTTCTTTTTTTATAATATTTTTATTTTTATTCTTTACCCTCTTGCAGACTGTTAAAACCCCACCTACCACAATTAATGATAATAAAGTTTTTCCTATTACTCTTGTAACTAACATTTTTAAATCCAATACAAAAAAAAATAACGATTGCATATAATATAAAACATATAAATAATAATTAGAAGTTATTTGGGGAATATTAATGAAAAAAATTACAGGACGATCAGCTTTTTTATCTATTCTTAAAAGTGAAGGAGTTACTCATCTATTCGGTAACCCAGGTACTACTGAGCTTCCAATAATGCATGCGCTAAAAGATTATCCTGAAATAAAGTATATTTTAGGGTTACAAGAATCAATAGTTGTCGCAATGGCAGATGGTTATTCTAGAGCTACAGGAAAATTATCTGTCTGTAATGTTCATGTTGCTCCTGGTTTAGGCAATGCAATGGGTGCAATTTATAATGCTAAATTTGTAGGTAGTCCAGTTATAATTACTGCAGGACAGCAAGAACAAGGTCATGGATTAATGGAACCAATGCTCTATGGACCTCTTGTCCAAATGGCAGAACCTCTTGTTAAATGGGCAATAGAAGTTACAAGACTAGAAGATTTACCTAGAATACTAAGAAGAGCTGCAAAAATAGCATTAGCTCCTCCTACTGGCCCTGTATTTATATCTCTACCAGGCGATATTTTAAATGCAGAAGCAAAATTAGATTTAGGAAAACCATCTAGAATTCAATATAATATAAGTCCAGATAAGGAAACACTTGAAGATATAAAGAATAGAATATTACAGGCAAATAATCCTGTAATAATATCTGGCCATGAAATAGCTCAAACAGATAGTTTTAGTGAAATTACTAAATTTTCAGAAATAATTGGAGCGCCTGTTTATCAGCAAACTGTCCCACATGGGTCTCATTACCCTTCAGAGCATAAAACATATGTAGGTACAATGCCTAGAAGTCAATCAGAG
>JAQWRB010000148.1 GCA_029243935.1 Alphaproteobacteria bacterium | reverse complement strand
TACTATCTAACATTTTAAGTAATAACTAAAGAGTAAAATACTATGTGTGGAATTTTTGGAATTATAGGAAATAATAATAATAATAAGGCTTTTATTAAAAATCTTTCTATGCATGCTAAAAGGAGAGGTTCTGATTCTAGTGGTATTATGATGTTTCAGAGTGAATATACGGTTGAAAGAGCTGATTATGATATATCAAAACTAATTAAAGGATTAACAATTAATAATCCAGAAATTTTTCTTGGAATAGGAAGATTAATTACTAATGATAATTATGCCAATCAACCCTTCTATAGTGACAACATATGTGTTTTTCATAATGGTATTGTTGTTAATGATAATGAAGTTTTTGAAACAGAAAAAATTAAGCGCACAAGTAATTTAGATACTGAAGTCTTTCATGGATTAGTTAAAAAATACTCTAAAGATATAGAATTAGAAGAATTTAAAGATATCTTTTTAAAAAAATGTAAGGGTACTTTTTCAGTAGCGATAGCTCTTCCAGAACTAGGAAAATTAATTTTATTCTCTAATCATGGTAGTCTATATATAGGATACAAGGAAGATACGGTAATTTTTTCTTCAGAAAAATTTCATCTACTTAACCTTAATTGTAAAAATATTATAAATTTAAATAAGAAGATAAAAGTATTAGATATTCCTAAACTAAACAAAAAAAAACTTACATTGAAAGACCATAAAATTAAAAGAAGATTACTTGTACCAAATAGAAAATTTTCACCTACTAAAGAAAAAAACTTAGAAAAAACTAAACCTCACGTCGTAAGATGTAAAAAATGTATTTTACCACATACGTTTCCTTTTATAAATTTTAATAAAGATGGAATATGTAATTATTGTTTAAATTATAAAAATAGAAGTGTTACAAAACCTAAAAAAGATTTTCTTACAATACTAGAAAATTATAGAAAAATAATTGGGCCAGATTGTATTGTACCTTTCTCTGGAGGAAGAGATAGTTCTTATTCACTGCATGTAATTATAAATGAACTAAATATGAAGCCAGTTACCTATACTTATGACTGGGGAATGACTTCAGATATTGGAAGAAGAAATATAAGTAGAATGTGTTCAAAATTAGGTATTGAAAATATTATTGTCTCAGCAGATATTCGAAAAAAAAGGAATAATATTAGAAAAAATATTAATGCTTGGCTTAAAAACCCTCATTTAGGTATGGTAAATATATTTACAGCAGGAGATAAACATTTTTATAAATATATTGATGATATTAAAAAAGAAACAAATATTAGTTTAAATTTATGGGGATACAGTCCATTTGAAGTTACTCATTTTAAATCTGGTTTTTTAGGTTATCCTCCAGATTTTGAGACGGAGCGAACTTATACTTTTGGGGCATTAAAACAATTAAGATATCAATTTTTACGTTTTAAAACGATGCTTCAAAACCCAGCATATTTTAATTCATCTTTATGGGACTCACTGACAGGAGAGTATTACCGTAGTTTTAAGAAGAAAGATGATTATTTTTATATTTTTGATTATTTATTATGGGATGAAAATTTAATAGATAAAACTCTAATAAATGAATATGATTGGGAAATAGCCAAGGATACTAGTACTACTTGGAGAATAGGTGATGGAACTGCAGGATTTTACAATTATATATATTATACTTTAGCTGGTTTTACAGAGCATGATACATTTAGAAGTAACCAAGTCAGAGAGGGAGTTATAACTAGAAATAATGCATTAGAGCTAGTAGAAAAAGAAAATAAACCAAGGTATGAGAATATCGCTGAATATCTGGAAATGTTAGATTTAGATTTTAATACTGTCATTAATAGAATTAATTCTGTTCCAAGATTATGGCAGCAAAACCAAATTTAGAATA
>JAQWRB010000136.1 GCA_029243935.1 Alphaproteobacteria bacterium | reverse complement strand
TTCTTCTAATATAATCTGAAAGGCTTTAGGATCGGGCTTTCTAAATCCAATTTCATGTGAGTAATAAATTTTGTCAAATAGATTATAAAATTCATGATATAGATCAGGACCTAATTGTCTTTTAAATTCTGCAATATGAATGGTATTTGTATTGCTTAGTAGATAGATAGAAAATTTTTCCTTTATTTTTTTTAGTAGATCAATTCTTTGATGAGGCAAGTTAAGTAGCATGGCATTCCAGGCATTTTTCAACTTTTGTATACTTATAGCAGTATTTTTCTTTTGTAGTTCTAGAAGAAATTCTTCTTCTGATATTTTCCCTGTTTCGATTTGATTAAACACATCAGTTTGAAAGCTTTTGGAAAAGTAAGAGTCGTCAGTTATAACGCCAAGATTTTTAAATTGAGTAATTGTTTTTTGATAGTTAATGTTAAGAATAACGCCTCCTAAATCAAAAATTATTGCCTTAACATTTTTCATCTTACAAAGTTGCAAATTATAGAACAATTTTGATAGTTTTGCACATCCTTTTTTTAGGAGGGCCCATAGCTCAGCTGGTTAGAGCACTTGACTCATAATCAAGGGGTCGTTGGTTCAAGCCCAACTGGGCCCACTAAACCTCACCAAATAGGTGAGGTTTTTTTATTCAAGAAATATTTTTTTTTCTACTGTTCCATCTTCAAAGATATACAATAGAGCACCACCATTTTTCCCCTTATTCCTTTTGCCTATTAAGTCAATAATAGCAGCTGTTTTCTTTTCATGTTTTATGTTTCTAATATCTGTAATAACATTAGTTACATTAAAAGTAAAAGTAGTTATACATTCCAATTTGTCAGTGATTTCACAAGTATATATACCATTAGAAACTGGTGTAATAGTTGCTAAAGTGTCTCCTGCAATTCCTGGATTCCAACTATAGCTGTATGGAGGAGTCCCTCCATTTGCCATAACTACTAAATCAAGCAAAGGCTGGTTAATTGAGGCTGTAAGCAATGGTGGTTCAGAGATGGTAAATGTTTCGCTTATAATGTTGCCATTAGCATCTGTAATGGTTACTTCATATATTCCCGGCTGGAGATTAAAAACATCTTGATTTACAGATGAGAATCCATTTGGGCCAGACCAAGAAAAAATAAAAGGTGCCTCTGTTCCATAAACATCTAGCATAATTAGACCGTCTGCAGCTCCATTACAACTTATGTCAGCTAATTTATTAATATCAACAATAGGGGGGGAGATTATAATGCTATTAATCGAATTTCCTGAATAAAATTGAATATCACCAAATGTAGAATTACCTAAGGAATCTGTTTCCATTTCCACTAGGTTCCATTTTATGGAAGGATCATTAGTTCTCCATAAATATCTGCTTTCTTCGTGTTGTATATCAGCTGGAAGCTGCACCCACTGAGATTGTCCAGTGATGGTGTCTGTAAGTCTAACAAGGTAGCTTTCTGAGTTATATAGACTTTCAAATATACGTAATGCATCGTATGTAGAATCAGGCATCTGAACTTGCCCCCATCCATCAACAATAAATTCATTTACAGATTCAAAGGTTATGACAATCGAGTCTGCTAGATAAGGCCCTGGTATATCTAAAAACACGGAAGGAATAGCTGGAGATAGAACTGTATCCATCTGGCCTATAACATTTGTGTATATTAATGTGTCTAAGTAGTTCAGAGGTGCCGGTAACATTATTTTTTC
>JAQWRB010000129.1 GCA_029243935.1 Alphaproteobacteria bacterium | reverse complement strand
CTATTTTTCTTGCCTTATTGGAGTCTGGTTCGTTAGGAATACCTACATCTCCTCCTGGAGAATTTCCTTGTCCTGGAGGAACCCTCCCTAACGGGTCTCTTTGATCTCGATCACTATTACTTCCACTATCTCCTGCCATTTGACTAGGGCCATTTGCTGAATTCATTTTATCCATCTTTTCTGCAGCTTTTTTAAGCTCTTCAAGGGCTCTGCCTTGTGCAGCCAGGGCTCTATCTGGCCTGCCTCTTTGCAACTCCTTTTGTGCTTGTCTCATTGATCTTTCAGCTCTACCTAGTTCATCAGGTACCGGCGTATCAGACTCACTTATTTCATGCATAGCATCTTCAAGTTGCTTTCTTAAACTTTCTTGTTTTTCTCCCGCATTTACAGGTCCCGATCCAGGAGTCTTTTGATCAGCTTGTGCATTCATAGATTGCTCAAAAGAATCCTCCATTAATGCTTCTTGTTCCTGCATCATTTCTGAAATTTGTTGCATAGCCATTGGAGCATCTTCACCTTCTTGTTCTCCTAAAGCTTCACCTAGAGCATCACGATCTAGGGCTTCTGACATATCTTGCATTTCATCTAATTGTTCTTGAGCCTCATCAAGAGAACCTGAAGCAGTTAATTCTGCAATATCTTCCAGTTTTTCTTCTAAATCTGCTCCCTCATTAGATTTAGCTCCATTCTCTCCGCCTCTATCTCCGGGATCATCAGATTCGGATACTTGAGGGGCGTCAATATCCATAGGGTTCTCTAACTCATCCAAATATTTAGCTAATGCATTATCCAAATTGTTAAGCATTTCATCAATTTCTGCTCCTTCTCCACCCTCAGATAAAGCCTCTTGTAAATCTTGTTGAGCCCTTCTTAGTTCATTTTCTGCTATAGATAATTGACCTGATTCAATAAATAACGCTGTTTTCCATAATAAATCTATAACAAAGTTTTTCTTCTTTTCAGTTAATAAAGAATTATTATTGCTTTCTAATAAAATATTTGAAGCTTCTAATAACCAATCTTTAGCTACTAATAATTTATCCTCAAAATATTTATCTTCTGCAATTTCAGTAATTATTTTACCTACTTCAAAAGGTTTATCTTTATTTAAAGCTAAATTTTTTCTCTGGTTAATCACTGATAATGCTAATAAATTATTAAATGGTTTCTCAGGTAAAAGTATCTCTAATTCTCTACTTTTACCTTTTTGTCCTTTATAATCTTCTGCAACTAAAATAATTTTAGCTGGCAAACCTGCCCATATGTGTTCTGATAAATCATGATAATATTGACCTACTATTTGCTCCTCTTCACTTACATCAAAAGGTATATTAAACTTAATCTCTTCTAATTTAGAGGATAGTATTGGTTTTTTTAAGGAAATTTCTGCATAAAGTTTAGTAGTATCATAATCATCAGAAAATACGTAATCTATATCTAAAACTCCTTTAACTGTAGATTTAGGATTTTCTATGAAATCAACTAGTGGAGGCCTATCCAAAATAACTTCAATAGTTTGTTTAAAAATAATATTTTTATTTTGCTTAATAGTTAAATATATATTTTTATCAATGATACTCTCAATTGCGGCATTATCTTTATCTATTTTTAAAAATATTTCTTTTTTATCACCCATATTTAATTCTGTAATTCCATCTCCACCAAACACTCTTGCAGATAATGAGCTTCCTATAGGAACTTTTAGGGGATTCTCACTATTTCTTATTAAAATTGGTTGCAGTCTGGTATATTCTGGAGGGTTTATCCATCCTGTAAAAACCCCATTTATAGAAACTATAATATTTTTTTCAGGCAGCAAGGCTGCTTGAGTTTTTTTATCTAAGTTTTGGTTAAACCCTAAAAAGATAAACAAAAATAAAGTTATAACGGGCAATCTAATAAATAATGGATCCAGATGGGAATAAATCGCCTTTAATCTAATATTTTTTAATGATTTAGAGGTTTTTAAAATTCTATGATAATGTTCTTCCCAAATCACACTATCCTTATTTAAATTAGGCCTATCAAATAATGAGCTAAAAGGCGTATGTTGTGCATTATTATCATCTTCTATTCTCTTTGCACATATAAGTTTAGTTGGCCATTTAAACTTATATATAAAATATAAGATGACCAATATGTAAGATAGTAAAAATAACCCCAACAATATTATATGAAGCCAGTAAGGTAAAAAAGTTAAAGATTCTGTGATAATTAACATTATAAATATTAATGACAATATTAATATTTTAAATAAATATGAAGCTAAATTTTCCCATATTATAGCTAGCCTTGCTATATATATTTTTAAATTTAATATTAAGGGTAAGGATTTATTTATTTTATTATTATTCATTAAATATACTCACATACATTATTTTAATCTGGAATATTTTCATAAGATATCAAATCTTCAATTAAAATTCTCTTTCTAATTATATTTATTTTTTTATTATTAATCATTATTTCAGGTACTAAATCTCTACTATTATAGTAAGATGACATAACAGCCCCATAAGCTCCTGCATACTTAACAGCAAGTAAGTCCCCATCTTTTATATTACTTAAACTAGCTTTTCTACATATAATATCACCAGTTTCACAGATAGGTCCGACTACCTGATAATCAATCACTTCTTGTTCTTTTTTCTTTTCTACTACTGTAATAACTTCATGGTAAGCATCATAAAGAGCTGGTCTCAATATATCATTCATAGCTGCATCTACAATAAGAAAATTATTGTTATAACTTTCTTTATTTCTAATAACTTTAGTCAAGAGTATTCCGGCATTAGCAGTTATATATCGTCCTGGTTCAAAAATAAGTTTACACTCGAGAGATCCAAATTTCTCTTTAATAAGATCTGCATAATCATTAATATCAAAAGGTGTAAAATTTTCACCATATGAGATTCCTATGCCTCCACCTAAATCTAAATTAATAATATTATGCCCATTTTCAATTAATTTTTGATATAAAATCAAAACTTTATTAAAGGCTAATTTAAATGGTTCAAGGTCTGTAATCTGAGACCCAATATGTATATCAATACCTACAACTTTAATTCCAGGAAGATTTTTTGCATATTCATAAACATTCACAGCTTGTTTGTAGGGTATGCCAAATTTAGTATTACTTCCTCCTGTTGAAATTTTTTCATGTCCTCCTGCATCTATATCAGGATTAATTCTAAATGCTATAGGTGCTTTTTTATTCTTCGATGAAGCTATTTCAGAAAGTATCTCTAATTCTGAAATAGATTCTATATTAAATTGCATTACATCAGAATCAAGAGCAAAAGATAGCTCTTTCTTTGTTTTTCCTACGCCAGAAAAAACTATTTTTTCCCCATTTATGCCAGCTTTTATTACCCTCTTTAACTCACCTGAAGAAACTACATCAGCACCAGAACCAAGTTTTTTTAAAACATTAATAACAGCTATATTAGAATTAGCTTTGACAGAATAAGCAATTAATTTAGGATGTCCCTTCCCTAATTTATTTTCTAATGCTTCTTCAAGAGCTTTATAATTGTTAGATAAACTTAATTTAGAATAAATATAAACAGGGGTAGTAAATTGTTTTTCTATATCTAATAGAGAAACATCATCCACATGCAAAACTCCATCTTTATAAAAAAAACCATTCATTTAAAAAACCTTATTTTTACTTATTTTCTTCAACTATAGCGGGCTCAAGATTATTATCCAACGGAGGTCTTTCTATTACACCTTTTTTACCACAAGCGTTTAAAGTAATAAAAATTAATATTAAAAATATATAAAAATTATTATTTAATTTGTTCATCATGATTTTAACCATGTATTTACAGCATTTTTTAATGCTTTTTTTACTACCTTTGGTGATGTTCCTCCATAACTATCTCGACTTTCTAAAGAATTTTTTAAAGAAAGTACCTTTAAAACTTCATTTGTAATTCTTTTATCAATTTTTTTAAAATCCTCCACAGCTATCTTATCTAAAGTTAATTTATGCTTTTCTGCATGTTTTACTACCTTGCCTGTAATGGAATGAGCATCTCTAAAAGGTATATTACATTCTTTAACAAGCCAGTCAGCTAGATCAGTAGCAGTTATATAACCTAAATCAGCCATAGATTTCATTGCTTCTACATTAAACTCTACCTCTCTAATAAGCCCTTCCGCAACTTTTAGGCATAACTTTAAATTATCAAAAGCATCAAAAAATGGCTCTTTATCTTCTTGCATATCTTTAGAATAAGCTAAAGGTAAACCCTTAAGCATAGTCAATACATTATAAAATGAGCTAGCTACTCTTCCTGTTTTACCTCTAATTAATTCTGCAGCATCTGGATTTCTCTTTTGAGGCATAATAGAAGAACCTGTTGAAAAGGTATCGGGTAAATTTATAAAATTAAAACCTGGTGAAGCCCATATTACTATTTCTTCTGCTAATCTTGATAAGTGCACCATAATAATAGAAGCACTAGATAAAGATTCTAAAACAAAATCTCTATCACTTACGGCATCAATAGAATTCTCCATAGGTTTTTTAAAACCTAATGCTTTAGCAGTTGCAAACCTATCTATAGGAAATGACGTTCCAGCTAAAGCAGCCGCTCCTAAAGGAGATTTATTTAATCTTTCTTTGGCATCCTCAATTCTACTTTTATCTCTCCCAAGCATTTCAACATATGCTAATAAGTGATGCGCTAAACTAATAGGCTGAGCTGGCTGTAAATGTGTAAAACCTGGTAATATTGTATTAATATTTGACTGAGCTTGAAAAATTAAAGAACCTTGAACTTTTTTTATTAATTCTAAGACTAAATCTAATTCATCTCTTACCCACATTTTAAATGATGTTGCCACTTGATCATTCCTAGATCTCGCAGTGTGTAATTTTTTTCCTGCATCTCCAATTAATTCAATTAATCTTACTTCTATATGCATATGGATATCTTCAAGCTCATCAGAAAATACAAACTTATTATTACTAATTTCTTTTTCAATTATACTTAAACCTTTTTGAATTTTTTTATTTTCTTTATTCAAAATAATGCCCTTATTCCAAAGCATATTAGAATGCACTTTGCTTAAAGCAATGTCATGAAAAGCTAATTTTTTATCAAACCAGATGGAAGCATTAATAATTTTCATTATTTCTGATGAATCTTTTTTAAACCTTCCGCCCCAAATATGAGAAGTTTGTTTATTTTTTTTAGATTTTGCTTTATTCATTTAATTCACCAATAATTACTATTATTACCTATACAATAATAAAGAGAAAAGTATATGATAATTTCTATAAAAAAAATTTGTAATCCGTATATATATTTTAGCATAATTTTAATTATGTTAACTAATATTAACTGCAATGCTAATAATATTCCAGATTCTATTAAAAAAATTAAAGTAGAAGAACAAATAAAAAATTTACCTGATGTGAGTTTTACAAACCTAGAAAACAAAAATAAAACTTTATTTGAACTTTCAAAAGATAAATTGTTAATTATAAATTTTTGGGCTTTATGGTGTACACCTTGTGTAAAAGAAATGCCAGCATTATATAACCTCTCAAAAAAACTTAAAAAAACAGACGTTAAAATAATATATATAAATCAAGATAGCTTTAAAGATTATAAAAAAATAGAGTCTTTTATAAAAAAATTAAATTTTGAAAAAAAAGATATTTTTATAGATTTTGATATGAGTTCTAATAAAACTTTTAAATTACGCGGAATACCTACAACTTTAATTTCTAATAAGGCAGGAGAGATTTTATGGAGAATAGAAGGTGTAATAGACTGGGAGAGCAAAGGAATTATTTCTTGGCTTAAAAATGAAGCTAAAAAAAATTAATTTTTACTTAGTTAATAACTCTTTTAATCGAGAATAATTATTTGCTGTTTTAAAATTCTTATATTTCTTTATCAATACTGAAGGTGCGGAGAATAATACACCAAAATCTGCCTCCTGAAGCATACCAATATCATTATAAGAATCTCCAGCTGCAAAAACAGAGAATCCTAATTTATGAAAAGCCTCAACAGCTCTTTTCTTTTGGTTTTCAATTCTTAAGCTATAACCTTTAATATCTCCTGTTTTAGACACGTCCAAATGATGACAAAATACAGTTGGATTACCTAATTTATTAAATAGGGGTGAAGCTATCTCATAAAATGTGTCAGATAAAATCACAACTTGAAAATTTTTGGATAATATATCTAAAAAATCTTTAGCTCCATTAAAAGGTTCTAAATCATATACCGCCTTATGTATATCCCCAATTTTTAATCCTTCGCGTTTAAAAACTTTTAATCTATGATCCATTAGTTCAGAATAGTCTTCTATGTCTCTAGTAGTAAGTAATAAATCCTTAATTTTAGTTCTTTCTGCAAGAGAAATCCATATTTCTGGGACTAAAACTCCTTCTAAATCAAGACATATTATACGCAATATTTTTACCTATACTTTATTATAATTTTTCCGATAATTCAGGTATAACTTGAAATAAATCACCAACAAGACCAAAATCTGCAATTTGAAATATTGGTGCCTCTTCATCCTTATTAATGGCTACTATAACCTTAGAATCTTTCATGCCAGCTAAATGTTGAATAGCTCCTGATATTCCTACAGCAATATATAATTCTGGAGCCACTACTTTTCCTGTTTGTCCTACCTGATAATCATTGGGAACATAACCTGCATCTACAGCTGCTCTACTAGCTCCCACTGCAGCTCCTAATTTATCCGCTAAAGGGTCTAATAATGCAAAATTATCTGCACTGCCTATACCTCTTCCTCCAGATACAACTATTTTTGCAGCAGTCAATTCTGGCCTATCAGATTCTGATAAATCTCTCTTTACAAATGTACTTAATCTATTTGTCTTTGCTATAGGACCATCTATAATATCAGCAGAGCCTCCCTGAGTTTCAGCAGCTTGAAAAGCCGTAGCTCTAACTGTTAAAAATTTTACCTTATCTAAGGATTTAACAGTTGCTAAGGCATTACCTGCATATATAGGTCTAACAAAAGTATCTTGATCTATAATTTCACATACATCTGAAATTTGTTGTGAATCTTTTAAGGCTGCTACCCGAGGCATAATATTTTTTCAAAATGTGCCTGCAGAACTTAAAATATGTGTAGCATCTTTTATAGCATCTATAATTACTGGGGCTAAATTTTCAGCCAAACCCCCTTCTAATTCACCCTTGGCAGAGATAACTTTGGTTACCCCTTTTATATTTTTACAATTTTGTAAAACTTCTTCAACATCCTCGAGTACTAACAAAGAAATATTATCACTAATTTTTTGCGCTGCTGTAATAGTAGATAAGGTTCCTCTATCTACTTCTTTACTATTAGACTCAGCTATAACTAATACTGACATTATATAACTCCAACTTCATTTTTGAGTACATTAATTAACTCATCTACATTTTCTACTTTTCTTCCACCTACTCTAACAGGAGGTTCTTGAACCTTTATAACTTCCAAACGATTTTTAAAATCTATTCCTGTATCTGCAATCAAAATTTCTATAATTTCTTTCTTCTTAGCTTTCATAATATTAGGTAAAGAGGCATACCGAGGCTCATTTAGTCTTAAATCAGTAGTAATGATACAAGGTAATTTAATATTTAAAGTTTCTAAACCTCCATCAATTTCCCTAATTATGTTTAATTCTTTATTATTTAATTCTATTTTGGATGCAAAAGTTCCTTGAGGCCAATCTAAAAGTGCTGCGAGCATTTGCCCAGTTTGATTAGCGTCATCATCTATAGCCTGCTTACCCATAATGACCAGATCTGTTTTTTCATTAATTACAATATCTTTTAAAATTTTTGCCACTACAAGAGGCTCCGTATTATCTTCATTAAATATATGAATACCTCTATCTCCACCCATAGCAAATGCTGTACGAATAGTTTCTTGAACACCTTTGTTACCTATAGAAACTATAATAATCTCATCTACTAATCCTGCTTCTTTTAAACGTACAGCTTCCTCTACTGCTATTTCATCAAAAGGATTCATAGACATTTTTACATTATTTGTTTCTACGGCAGATTCTTCAGAATTTACTCTAATTTTAACATTATAGTCGATAACTCTTTTTACAGGCACAAGAACTTTCATTCAATATTTCCTCATATAATTATATTAAGTATTTATTAAAACCTTTGTAGATTATTTTAAATATAAAAAAAACTATTTTGTGTAAACTTGTTAAAATTTATTGAGAAAGTAAATAAGCCGTTAATAAAATAAGAATTACTGCCAACCCCTGCAATGCCACTCTTGCCCTCATTAACTTATTTCCCCAACGTTTATTAAAATCCCCACCTTTTAACATTGCAATAATACCTATTATTAATACCAACAATACAGAAAACAAAACTATGTAAATTATATAAGGCAAAATGGTATTTAAAATTCCTAACAAAGTTATCTCCAGATAATAAATAAAAAACTATTTAATAAGGTTTAATAATGCTAACATATTCTCTTTTCCAAACAAATCAATCACATCGTCCTTTTTTAAACCTGAAGCTTTTAAAGACTTAACTGTTTGTGCTCTAGTTCTTTTTGATAATCTAATTCCTTTGGAATCTAATATTAATGGATGATGAAGATATATTGGAGATTTTAATTCTAATAAAACCTGTATTATCTTATGAATATGAGTTGAGCTGACTAAATCTTCTCCTCTGGTTACTAATCCTATTCTTTGAATATGATCATCTAAAGTAGCAGATAAATGATATGAAGTAGGCACATCTTTTCTTGCTAATACTACATCTCCTATAGTACCAACAGGTACAGTATGTTTGCCTAGTCTTAAATCATTCCAAACTAAGCCTCCTAATTTTTTAGATGCTGCTCTGATATTTAATCTCCATGCAAAGTTATTTTCTATAGATAATTTTTCAATTCTTTCTTCTTTTGATAGTCGTCTGCACGTTCCTGGATATATTGGACTTTCTTCCTCATGCGGGGCATTACCTGCTCTCATAATTTCTGCTTTAATATCAGAACGGGAACAAAAACAAGGGTACACCATATCTAATTTTTGTAATTCTTTTATGGCGCCTGTATAATCGTCCATATGCTTAGATTGATGCCTGATATCTTTACTATATTTTATTTTTAACCATTCTAAATCTTCATAAATTGATTCTTCAAAAACCTTTCCAGATCTTTGTGTATCAATATCCTCTATGCGCAAAATAAATTTTCCTCCAAGTTTTTTAGCTGCTTCATATGAGAATAAAGCTGAAAAGACATGCCCCAGGTGCATATGACCAGTAGGGCTTGGTGCAAATCTTGTGTTATTAGAATATAATTTCAATTTCATACTTCTATTTTAAAATAATAATTAACTTTTTACTCAAAAATTAATACAAGTATATTATAAATCAAATTAATGAAAGTTTTAGTTATGAAAAATGAAATATTAATTACAGGACCAAACCTAAAACAAAAGGCTGACAAACCTGAAATGCTTATAATATTTTTTCATGGTTGGGGTTCTAATGGAGATGATTTAATTCAACTAGCTCCTTTATTTGCCAAACACTTTCCGACTGCATTTTTTATTAGTCCTAATGGTCCTGAAGCCTGCCCTCAAAACCCTTATGGAGGTAGACAATGGTTTGGCTTAAATTTTAATAATGATGGATCAATTGATAGAAGTGAAATGCCTAAAAAAGTTTCAACAGCATCTGAACAAGCTAAAATATTTATTAAGCATTGGCAGAATGAATTATCAATATCTGATGATAAAACATTTTTAATAGGTTTTAGTCAAGGTTCGATGCTAACTTTAGAAATAGGAACTAACATTCTATTAGGTGGTTTATTATGTTATTCAGGTTCGTTTATTAATCATAATATACCTCTTAATGAAAAATATAAAATAATGCTTATACATGGGGAGTTAGATAAAGTAATTCCTATTAAAAGCATGATAAATGCTAAAGAAGATCTAAAAAATTTGGGTGCTAAAGTAATTAGTCATACATGCAGTAATCTTGAGCATAGTATTAATGAAGATGGGATTAATAAAGGAATTGAATTTATTAAAAAATGTAATATATGATTAAACAAGATTAATATTGTTCTTAAACTATAGAATAATAATTATTTTTGTTTTAGTATTTATTTAATAATTATGAGACAAATTAAATATGAAAGATTATCCTGCCCTTATACTAAATGCTGATTATCAACCTATTAGTTATTTTCCTCTTTCCTTATGGAATTGGCAAGCATCTATTAAAGCAGTTTTCTTAAATAGGGTTCAAATAATTTCTGAGTATGATTCTGAAGTTAGATCTTCATCATTTTCTATGAAAATACCGAGTGTTATAGCATTAAAAAAATTTATTCCTATAGCTAAAAAAACTCCTTTCACAAGATTTAATCTTTTTTTAAGAGATAACTTTTCTTGTCAATATTGTGGAGAACTATTTAACAGTAATGATTTAACTTTTGACCATGTAGTTCCTAAATCAAAAGGAGGAAAAACGAAATGGGAGAATGTAGTAGCAGCCTGTTCAAAGTGTAATCTAAAAAAAAGCAACTTATTATTATCTCAAGTACAAATGAGGTTAATAAAAACCCCCTATCAACCAACAAACCATCAATTACAATTTATAGGAAAAAAATTTCCGCCAAACTATTTGCATAAAAGCTGGATGGATTATCTTTATTGGGATTCTATTCTCGAAAAAAATTAAAAAGTAAAATTATGGCAACATATGATTAAAATTTTTTATTTTTGGAAGGACCCAAGCGCTTCCTATACTCGGCACTTTAAAAACATTTAAAGTCATAGAAATTAAACTATAATAACCACATATAGCAACAATATCTATTAACACATTTTTACCTAATAAATCATCTGCATGATTGTAAACTTTGTCAGACACATTTTTTTTTATATTGACTTCAGCAGCAAAATCATAAACAGCCTGCTGATCTTTATTTTCAAATATTGGTCTATTACCTAGTGCTATCTCATTAATATAATTAATATCAATTCCAGCTTTTTCAGCTAAAGGCGCATGTTGCTCCCATTCAAATTCTGATGACCAACACCTCCCAGTAGTAATTATAGCAAGCTCAGATAAAGCAGAGGATAAATTACTTTCATATCGAGCATATTTTCCAAGTGCTTGAGCACATAATGCAAATTGTGGATTATTTAGCCAAATTCTAATAGGGCCTATTACATTTCCTCGTGGTCCATTAATAATTTCTTTATAAATAGATAATTGTTCTTCAGAAAGATCCTCTTTATTCCAATCCTTAATTCTCATAATAAATTCACCTATTTATATAATTAAAATTATCTTACTTAATTTTTGAAACCTTCTAGTAGCCATATTTTGTATTCTTTATTATTTCCTTTATTCATAGTTCTATAAATACTTCTTAAAAATGTAACTTTTTCAAAACTTAAAACAAAATGTTGATTATTTGGTTCTGATGATACCATTAAGCCTATTTCATCTTCTAAATCATTATGCCTTGTAACCAACTCATAATGATCATGAATATGGCCATCTGCATTCCATCTAACCCATTTACTGGGCTTATTTTTCATATAATATAGCGCTTCTGCCATAACTCTTCTATCATCTGTAACTAAAACCGCATTGGGGTGAGATAAATATATATTTGATATTTCTAAACCTAAATTAGACCATCCTCTATTTTTTTTATACGGGTCAATTCCAAAATTATAAATTCCAAATAATGGTATTAAAAACATAAATACTGTACCAATAGATAAAATAAAATAATAAATTCGTCGCCTTTTATTCCAAAGCTTTACTATTTGTAGAGCAACTAAAACTGTGCCAGGGACATAAGCTATTGCAGCCCAATTAGCATGTGCTCTAGAAATAAAAGCTTGAACCATAACTAAAATCAATGGAGTAAGTGTTAAAAATATTAATATTTTCTCTTCAGTAGAAAGTTTATTGTATTTTAATAATGTCATTATAAGTATTAAGAAAGTTAAAGGGCCAAAAACAATGAATTGCTCAAAAACGAATTTTAATAAATTCTTAAAACTATTTCCTTCTCCTCCTATATTAGCATTAGATAAAGTATGCTGAGCCGTTATAAAACTATTATTATAATTCCAATTTAGATGCTGAAAAATTATTATGATAAAACCAAAAAATATTAAAATTAAAGATAATTTTGAAAAACTATTTCTTATATTTTTATATATGGACCTATTTAAAATCATAGCTAAAATAATACCTATAATAAAATAAAAAATGGCATACTTGGAAAGAAAACCTAGTGATAATGACATACAAAATATCAAATAATAAATAAATTTTTTCTTATTAAGTAAAATTTTACTGAAAGACCACAATACTAAAGAAGTAAAAAATAACAATGGAACATCCGTGCTTATAAATCCTGAAGATAGGCTTATTCCTGGTATTAAAATCCATATAGATGCTGCAATAAACCCAATAAAATTGGTATTATTATTATTAAAATTACAAGCTGTTAAAGCAATAAAAAATGCTGATAAAGTATGTAGTATAGGAGATCCCATCCTAATACAAAATTCAGAATCACCACATAAAGATGTAAAAGCTTTTATTAACCATGATAAAAATGGAGGTTTTGAATAGTAACCCCATGCGGGATTTAGAGACCATGTCCAATATTGAGCTTCATCAAACGATAAATCTAAATTAGCAAATTTCCAAAGCAATGTTCTAATTACAAATACCACAAAAAGGAAAAGAAAAATATAATAATAGGAGCTATAATTTTTCATATACATAACTTATTATAACTTATCAGATCTAGAGCGCTTTCTTATTAAATATAAATTTCTAGAATAAATTAATAACCCTGCACCTTGCCCCACTATAAAAACTGGATCTTCTTTATATAGCGCATATGCAAAAAGAGTTGCACCACCCAATAAAGAAAAATACCAAAAACCAAGAGGTATGATACTTTGTTTTTTTATTTCTGACATTATCCATTGAACAATAAATCTAGCAGAGAAAAATCCTTGCCCTACAAAACCTATTATCATCCATATTAAGTTTTTATCCATATCTCTTTAATCCTTTTATTTATTTTTCTTTATTTTCATCAATAAATTTTATTGGAAATGAAGACCTTTTTATTAACCATGAAACAGCAAACAAATCAACTAATCCTACTCTAAATCTTTGCCAATTACTGTACTTAGAAACACCAGAAAATCTATTTCTATGAGTAACCACATGCGAGATGACTGATCCTCCATGCCTTCTAGTCAAAGCAGGTAAGAATCTATGAATATGATCAAAATATGGTAAACTTAAAAATAAATGACGAGAAAATATTTTTATCCCACAACCACTATCTGGAGTTGAATCTTTTAATACTATTTTTCTTACCTTTAAGGCTAATAATGATGCATATCGCCTAGACCATGTATCTTTTCTATTTACTCTATGTCCAATAATCAATAATTCCTGATTACTTAAAGAATCTTTCCAAACTTTTAGCATGGGAAGTATATCTTTCGGGTCATTTTGCCCATCTCCATCTAGAGTAACTATTATATTATTACTTGCAAATTTTATGCCTGTTAATAATCCAGCACTTTGGCCAGATTGTATTATATGACTTAATAACTTAATTGAAGTTTTATAAGTACCTTTCTTACTGAGAACTAAATCTTTACTTAAGTCATTAGAAGCATCATTTATTACAATTATTTCTCCTCCACCAATTTCATCAACTACAGGAAGCAACTCATTTATCAGAGAAATAATATTACCTTCTTCATTAAAAATAGGAATAACTACTGAAATATTTGTACTCATACTAAACTATCCTATTTAATTATTTATTTCTTTAAGCTTATTAAGAACCAAATTATATTCTTCTGAGTCTTCCGACAACTGAATTAAAAGTCTATTTAATAATGTTTTGGCTCTTTGGTAATTATTTAATATCATTTCATGCTCTGCAATGATCCATAATGCAAGTGGATAATTCTCTTCCTTACTTAAAATACTTTCAAATAAAATGATAATATTATTACTAACATTTTTATTGTCCTTTTGGCTTAATAACATTGACTCAGCTAAACCTTTAGTAGAATCTATATTGCTAATATCTAGATCATAGGCCTTTTGATATGCCTTATTAGCCTCCTCTATTTTTCCTAATACCAAATAGGATCGTCCTAATTTTTGCCATTGAATTACATCTTGACTATCTGAATCATAAAGTCTCTTAGCTAACCTCTCAACCATAGATTTAATATCTTGCTCTTGTATATTAGTTTTATTATCAGAAAATTGTTTAATCTGTCCTTCAAGCTGCTTTTTCCATGAAGCTTCATCAGGTGCAGATTCCAAAATGAAACCCCAGATATTGTTAGCTAATAACATATTTTGGTTTTGATAAGCGTGCATACCTATATAAAATCTGGCTAGCGCTCCAATTTCATTATCAACACTTGATAATTTGGCTGCATTTTCAAATACTTCTTTAGCTTCATCTGAAATAATTATTTTATCTTCTTTATTAATTGCACCTTGAATAATTGCCTCTCCATAAGATAAAAATGTTATTGCATCAAGCTTGTCTTGGAAATTATCAATAATATGTTTCCAAACTATCAACGCCTGATCATTTTGATTTAAAGTGCTTAATGTATTTGCCTTTAAAATATATAATTCCATACTATCTTCTGAATTGATAATTTGTTTATCAATATGTATTATTGCTCTCTGATAAAATACTTCTGGCACACCATTTGCTTCTCTAAAAGATAATGGCAAGTCTGGTAAACTAGGTTGTCCACTAGAATAGTAAAAAATAATAGAAGAAATTATAATTATTGGCACAGAAATTAATTTAAAAAAATAAATTTCTACTTTTCCGCCTTGTTTTGATTCTAAATTATTTTTTAAAGAGTATTTTAAAATTCTTCTGGAAAGTTCATTTTTCAGCAAATTATATTCTTCTTGCTTTATAACACCCATTTTAAGGTCTTTACCAATTTCATTAAGCTGTAGCTTAAAAATATTATTATTAACCTCACTTACTGAAAGACTTTTTGTAGATTTATTTAAAAAATATATTATTATTAATGAAAAAAATAATGCTATTAAAATTATTATAAAAATAAATATGTTCATTAGGACACATTATTGTCTAATATTTTTTTCAAACTATTTTCTTCTTTATTAGTTAAAGGAAGTGGTTCTTCCTTATACATAGATTGCTTTCTTAAGAAAACAAAAGTCACAAAAAAACCTATGAATAAAAAAAGTATTGGCCCAAGCCATAATAAAATATTTTGAATAGAATATTTTGGCTTTAATAAAATAAATTCCCCATATCTATCAACTAAGAATTTTTTTATTTCATTTTTTGATTGCCCTAATTCTATCTTATCCCTAACTACTTTTTTTAAATCAAGCGCTAAGGGAGCATCAGACTCCAATAAAGATTGATTTTGACATACTAAACAACGCAGTTCTTTATATAGTTCATATGCTGCTTTATTATTATCTGCTAAAACAGAATTACTAATAATAAAAAAACAAAATATAAATTTTATTATAGTTGTCATAATCTTTCCTGTTTAATTTTATTAATAATTGGCAAAATAATTTTTTCCATATCATATTCTAATATTGGACCCACATGACGATACCTAATATTTCCATCTCTATCTATAATAAATGTTTCTGGGACACCATATACCCCTAAATTAATAGATTGCATCCCATCTTGATCAGCCCCAATAGCATAAAAAGGATTGCCGTTTAGATCTAATACTTTTAACGCCTCTGCTTTGTTATCTTTATAATTAATCCCATAAATAATAATATTATCATTATTACTCATACTCATTAAATACTCATGCTCAACTTTACATGGCACGCACCAACTTGACCAAATATTAACTAATGAAGGACCATTTGCGTTAATTAAGTTTTTATTTGAAAATACTTTATAGCCTTCTAATTCTGATAAGATTATACTAGGAAATTTTTCATCTATAAGTACTGATGGCAATTCAGAAGGATCTTCTTTTAAGATTAATTGTCTAGCAAAAAACAATACTAAAATTAAAAAGACAATTAATGGAGTATATGAATAAAAATATTTTAACTTATTTTTCATATTAAACCTGTTTTAAACCATAGCCTAATCTATGCTTTCTATCTGATAAAGACAAAATTCCGCCCACTGCCATAAGAAGAATGCCGAACCAAATCCAACTAATAAAAGGAGAGTAGTATATCCTAAATGCAAAGCTATCTTCCTCCTGAAGACTTTCTCCTAATACTATATATAAATCAGAAAATATGCCTGACATAATTGCGGGCTCACTGGTATTAACTTGCGAAGCAGGATAAAATCTACGTTCTGGATATAAGAAATGTTTAGCTCCATTACTTGTAATAATTTCAAACTCACCTCTATCTGCGTTCCAATTAGGACCCTCAACTTTTTTAATATTTTTAAAAGTTAATTCTATGTCTTTAACTATTATTTTTTCTCCTAATATTATTGGCTTTTCTATATCTATGCGCCAAGCGCCAGAAACTGTCACACCAATAATAAATATAGCAACTCCTATATGAGCAACACTCATTCCATAAGCAGACCTAGGCAAATTTAACGCCCTTTGTATAAAAGTTTTAAAAGAAGATTTTACCCCTACTTTTATTAAAAATTCATACAACGTTCCACAAATAAGCCAGAATGCTAAAAAGAGTCCTAAAAAAGCTGAAGCGGAGCCGCCATGTATAATAATAATTAAAGATGCTAAGAATAAAGAACATATAAAGACAGCAATAATTCTCTCTATAATATTATCTATTATAGCTCTTTTCCAAGATAACATAGGACTAAATGCACACAATAATATAGCAGGGACCATTAAGGGTATAAAAACTGCCTCAAAATAAGGAGGGCCAACAGAAACTTTTGAATTATTTATAGCATCTATAAAGATTGGGTATAATGTCCCTAAAAGAACAGTTGCAGCCGCAGAGGCAAATATTATATTATTAATTACTAACGCTCCCTCTCTACTTAAAGGCTTAAAAAGACTACCAGACTTTAGATAAGGTGCTCTTTTAGCAAATAGTACTAAGCCTCCTCCTGTAAAGAATACTAATAATAAAAGAATATATAGTCCTCTTGATGGATCTGATGCAAAAGCATGAACAGAAACAAGAACTCCAGACCTTACGATAAATGTACCTAGCAAACAAAAAGAAAAGGCTATAATTGCTAATAAAATAGTCCATGCCTTTAAAGTATCTCTTTTTTCTGCAACTATTGAAGAATGTAATAAAGCAGTAGCGACAAGCCAAGGCATAAAAGAAGCATTTTCTACAGGGTCCCAAAACCACCAGCCACCCCATCCTAACTCTCGATATGCCCACCAAGAACCTAGAGCAATTCCGATAGTTAAAAACACCCATGCTATTAAAGTCCATGGTCTAACCCATTTAACCCAAATTGTATCTACTTTTCCTACCAATAAAGCTGCTATTGAAAAAGAAAATGTTACTGATAATCCTACATATCCTAGATATAGAAATGGAGGATGTATAGCTAGACCAAAGTCCTGTAATATTGGATTAAAGCCTTCACCTTCTGCATTAGGAAAAAATATTCTGACAAAAGGGTTAGATGTAAATAAAATAAAGCTTATAAATGCCACTGCTATTAAACCTTGGCATGACAAAACTAGTGAAAGTAACTTTAAAGGAAGACGTCTACCTAATATTGCAACAGCTACACTATAAAATGTTAGTATTAATACCCATAATAATAAAGACCCCTCATGATTACCCCATACACCAGATATTTTATAGAGAAGAGGTTTTAATGAATGTGAGTTTTTTGCTACTAAAGATACAGAAAAATCAGAAGTAATATAGGCATACACTAAAGATAAAAATGAAAATAACACTAGTATAAAACTCATATAAGATATAATAGAAGTGGACTTCATCATGCTATGATAATTAAATTTAACACCTACGGCTGGCACCAAAAATTGAAATATAGATAATGAAAGAGCTAAAGCTAAAAGAAAATGTCCTAATTCAATAATCATTTGTTTCACCTTCTCCTTTCCATTTTCCAGTTTTCTTTAGTATTTCGGCAACTTCAGGTGGCATATACTTTTCATCATGCTTAGCTAAAATTTTATTAGCTATAAAAATTGAATCTTCTCCAATTTTTCCTTCACAGATAACTCCTTGGCCTTCTCTAAACAAATCAGGCAACATTCCAGTATAGTTAACTAAAATATAATTTTCTCCATCTTCAACTATAAATTGTATCTCTGATTGTTCTTTTAATTTAATGCTATTTTCTCTAACCAAGCCTCCTATTCTAATGATTTTTCCAATAATTTCTTGTTTTTCTTTAAGCTCAGTAGGGGAATAAAAAAAAATTAATGAATCACGACTAGCAGATAATATTAAGAAACCAGATATACTAATTGCTATAAAACCTAATAATAATATTGATAACCTTTTACGTCTTTTTATTTTTGCTATATTCATTTTATTTATTTTTTTTCGCGTTGTTTTTAAAACTACCAATTTTTTTATTAGATTTTTTAAATGCTAAAAAATAATTTATACCAATAAGTATTAATACTAAAAAGGTAAAAAAATATGCCGAATATACAAATATTAAGTGGTTATCCATTTTACCTCCTCATTTATAATTAATGTTTTACACTAAAATTTTGAATAAATAATTTTTTTAGCTTTCTATTATTTAGTTCAGTTTGCACATTGATTAATAAAAACGAAAAATAAAAAAATAAAAACCCTAAAGCCATTAAAATTAGAGGGATCATCATGTCTATATGGATAGTGGGTCCATCTAATTTTATTACACTTGCTGGTTGATGAAGAGTATTCCACCAATCAACTGAAAATTTTATAATTGGAAGATTAAAAGCTCCAATCAATGTTAATATAGCTCCAGCACGAGCCCCTTTATATTCATCCTCAAAAGATCTTACTAATGTAATATGCCCCATATAGATTAAAAATAGAATAAAAACTGATGTTAAACGAGCATCCCATACCCACCATGTTCCCCATGTAGGTTTTCCCCAGATTGATCCTGTTACTAAAGCAATAAGTGTAAAACTTGCACCTATTGGTGCACTACATTTAGATAATATATCAGCTAAAGGATGTCTCCACACAAGAGCAAAAATACTCATTATTGTCATTGAAAGATAAATCATCATTGCCATCCATGCTGCAGGAACATGAACATACATTATTCTAACTGTTTCCCCTTGTTGATAATCTGGCGGTGAATTAACTAAACCATACCAAAGGCCTAAAAATATAAATGTAAACATAATAAATAATGTATAAGAATAGTATTTTTGGGAAAAAAGTCTAAATCGTGATGGGTTAGCTAAAAAGTTAAATATATTTTGCATACATACTCTCCTATTCCCAACCAAGGCGTAAAGCCTTAGAAGCTAAAAATGGAACTGCTAATAACGAAAGAGGAAGAATTGCTGTCAAAGCATATATATGTCCAAATCCTCCCAAGCCTGAAATCTCAGCAGTGATTGCTCCTGAACCCAGTATTAAAACAGGTAACATTAAAGGCAATATTATTAGTGCTGTTAATACCCCTCCTTTTCCTATTGCGCAAGATAAAGCTGCAGGAGTAGCTCCTATTAATGTAAGAGATGGAGTTCCTATTAAAAGTGTTAAACATAGTATCCACCAATATGAAAAATCTAATCCTATTATTAGTGCTAAAATAGGTGAAAGAATAACTATTGGAAGGCCATTTGTTAGCCAATGTGCAAAGCACTTAGATAGCACAATAGTTTCTAAGGATATTCCTGATAAAGCTAATTGTTCTAGCGAACCATCTTCAAAATCAGACCTAAATAGACGATCTAAAGATAGTAAGGAAGAAAATAGAGCTGCAACCCATATTGCCCCCCCTGCTATACTTGTTAATAAAGTGGACTCAGTCCCTGAAGATAAAGGAAACATTATAATAGCTAATAAATAAAATAATAAAGCAGCCGCCGCATCACTTGACCCTTTAATTACTAAATGTATATCTCTTAAAATTAATCTACAAAATTTATTCATACTTATTTATATATCTTCTCTTTTAGTAAATGGAATTATTAAATATTTATAAAGTTAATTCCAAGGCATTGGATATCTTTAAACTATCGTGAGTTGCACATACTATTGCCCCCTTATTCTTAAGGTGCGTGTTCATTATACCTATTAAAATTTCACGATTATCACTATCTAAAAAAGTGGACGGCTCATCTAAAATCCAAACTTTAGCTGGACAAAAAGAAAGTCTTATTAAGCTTAGTCTTCTTTTTTCACCTGCCGATAACCAAGAAGCAGGAAAGTTCATAAACTTTTCAAAGGATAATTTTTTTATACATTTATTAAAGGTATTCGATTTTACTGACCATATTTTAGAAAAAAATAATAAGTTTTCCTTAACAGTTAGTGACCCTTTTATAGCATCTAAATGACCTAACCACGCAACAAGAGGTTCTTCAGAATAAAAAGCAGGTAAGACTTCATTCCCATACCATAAAATTTTTCCACTAGTTGTTGGAGTAAAGCCAGCCAAGCACCTTAATAATGATGTTTTTCCAGATCCATTTTTTCCCTTAATAAAAATAATCTGACCTTCCTCTAGAGATATATTTAAAGAAGAAAAAATTATTCGCCCACTTCGTTCAAAAGATAAATCTTGCGCTTGAATTAAAAAATTTTTATTCAATTAATCACCTAATATATTATTCATAAGTTCTTGTGTCTTCTATTACTAGACCATCGTTAGGTATTTTACCATTTTCAACAATTTCAACTTCAGCCCTTAGTTTTAATTCAGCTTTAGCCTCATCTATTATTATATTTATAATATCACTTTTAATATCTGAGACCTCTACTAATATTTTTAAAGTATCTTTATGATCAATATTACCAATAATTAATCTTAACTTAGATATTTGATTAATTTTAGTTGATATATTAGTAAGCTGCTCTGGCCTAACAAACATACCTCTTACTTTAGTCGTTTGATCTGCTCTTCACATCCAAACTTTTATTCTCATAGCAGTTCTGCCACATTTACTTTTCTCTGTTATTACCGCTGATAAGTCACCAGTAGCAAACCTAAATAAAGGATAATCATGATTTAAAGTTGTAACAACTACTTCTCCAACCTCTCCTTCCGGTAAAACATCCTCTGAACCAGGTCTTACAATTTCTATCAATACACCTTCATCAGAAAACATTCCTTCACTATCCCATGTCTCATACGCAACCAAACCTAAATCTGCAGTACCATATGACTGAAGAACAGGACACCCTAATTCACTTAATACTTTTTTTAATGAAGGTGGACAAGCTTCACCACCTACTAAACCAGTTTTTAATGATGAAACATCAATATTTTTCTCTTTACCTTGCTCCAAAATAGTTTTTAAAAAAGAAGGGGTTCCTACATATCTATTCGGCCTCAAACAATTAATAGCTAAAATTTGTTGTTCAGTATTTCCAATTCCTCCAGGAATTACGCATGCCCCTATTTTATTTGCTCCTTGCTCCATCATTTCTCCAGCAGGTGTTAGATGATAAGCAAATGTATTATATACTAGATCCCCTTCATTAAAACTAGCAGCACGCATAGCCCGCGACATTCTCCAAAAATCATTATTACCCCCTGGCTCATATATTGGCCCAGGAGATACAAATAAATTTTTAAATTTATTTACTGGAATATTGGAAAGTCCACCTAAAGGGGGCTTATTTTTTTGTAGTAAAGATAATGATGACTTACGCGTTATTGGAAGTTTTTTTAGACTTTTAATATCTATAATTTCATTCGGATTTATATGTGACAATATATTTTTCCACCCGTACGAATGGCTTTTTGCCTTATCTAATATTTGTCTTAATTCTTTAAACTGATCATTTAACCTAGCCTCCTCAGATCTCCGTTCTAAATCTTCAATACCCATATTTACATTCCTATTAATAAAATTCTACAAACTTAATTTTAAATTATATACCATAATGTATAACCTACAAATTCATACATCTAAAATAGTTTTTTATACGTATCTAATTTAACAGATATATTAAGAAAGCTATTAATATGAATGAAAAAAATAGTAATTATATTAAAGTAGAAGAAAGATTTATCTCTGAATCTATGAAATCCCCTTTACTATCTAAAGAACAAGAGCAATCGCTTACAAAATTGTGGAAAAACAATAGAGATACTAAAGCTTTAGAGAAAATAATATTATCTTACACTAAATTAGTTATTAGAATTGCATCACAATTTAAGCATTATGGACTTCCATTTAATGATTTAATTCAAGAAGGACATATTGGTCTTTTATTAGCTATCGAAAAATTTGACCTATCTAGAGATTTAAGATTTTCCACCTATTCAAGGTGGTGGGTAAAAGCTACTATTCAAGAATATGTTTTAAAGAATTGGTCTATAGTAAAAATAGGATCTAGCTCAGCTCAAAAATCATTATTCTTTAATTTAAGACGATTTCAAATTAATGGAGAGATAAATTATGAAGAAAGAAAAAACGCAGCTCGGCTTTTAGGAGTTAAAGAAAAATTCATTTCTGAAAGAGAAAGCCATATTCTTAAAAAAGACGCCTCTTTAAATTCTCCATTAAATAGTGATACAATAGAAGAATGGCAAAATTTTTTAGTAGATAAATATCAAGAAAGTATTGAAGATTCTTTCATAAAAAAAGATGAAAAATCAACTAAAAAGAAATGGCTAGTTAAAGCATTAGATTCCTTAGACAATAGAGAGAAAATAATAATAAACGCTCGTCATATGTGCCAAACCCCTGATACCTTAGAAAAAATTGGGATAAGACTTAAAATTAGCAAAGAAAGAGTAAGACAAATCGAAGCCTCTGCCATCAATAAATTAAAATTAAGAATAAAAAACTTTATTATAGAACAAGAGAGCAAAACAAAAAATAAAAATTTATGCAGAATCCCTGATTAAATTTCTTAAAACATAATGCAATATTCCACCGTTTTTATAATAATCTAATTCATTGCTTGTATCTATTCTACATAATACAGATATAGTTTTTTTTGATCCGTCCAGATAACTTATATCTAGATTTAAAACTGCACCTGGGTTTACCTCCTTTATAATATTTATAATTGAAAAAGTTTCAAAACCTGAAAGCTTTAAACTATCTGCAGACTGGTTATCTGTAAACTCTACTGGAAGAATGCCCATACCTATCAGATTGGAACGATGAATTCTTTCATAACTTTCTGCTAGCACTAGCCTAACCCCTAATAAAGCTGTGCCTTTAGCTGCCCAATCTCTTGAAGATCCAGTGCCATATTCCTTACCTGCTAGAATCATTAATGCAATATTATCTTCTTTATATTTCATAGCAGCGTCATAAATAGATAAAACTTCACTGTTTGTACTATATTTAGTTAAACCACCTTCTTTATTTGGAACCATCTTATTACGAATACGAATATTTCCAAAAGTACCTCTCATCATTACTTCATGATTTCCTCTTCTGCTTCCATAAGAATTGAAATTTAATTCTGATACTTGATGATTCATAAGATATTTTGCTGCTGGGCCATCATTTTTAATGGCTCCTGCAGGTGATATATGATCTGTGGTGATTGAATCACCTAAAAAGGCTAAGCATTTTGCATTTATTATATCTTTTAAAGGTTTTATATCTAAACTCATATTATTAAAAAATGGCGGATACCTTACATACGTAGAACCAATATCCCAATTATATGTAAGGCCTTTTTCAGCTTCTATATCAATCCATTCTTTAGATCCTAAAAAAACATCTTTATAACGTTCTTTAAACATATCTTCTGTAAGACATCTATTAAGCACCTCTTTAATTTCTGAAGAACTTGGCCATATATCAGATAAAAATATTTTATTATTTTGTGAATCTACTCCTAATGCATCAGTAGTTATATCTTTTACCAAGGTACCAAGAATCGCATATGCAACTACTAAAGGTGGTGAAGCCAACCAATTAGCTTTTACTAAAGGATTAACTCTTCCTTCAAAATTTCTATTTCCAGATAGAACTGCTGATACCGACAAGTTTTTATTTTCTATTTGGTCTTTAATGTTTGTATCTAAAGGACCAGAATTACCAATACAAGTTGTACAGCCATAACCAACTACATGAAAACCTAACTCTTCTAAGGGCTCTATCAAACCAGCTGCATTTAAATAATCCGTTACAACTTGACTGCCTGGTGCTAAAGAAGTTTTTACCCATGACTTTCTTTTTAATCCCAAACTTACTGCTTTTTTTGCTAATAAACCGGCAGCTAACATTACAGAAGGATTTGATGTATTAGTGCAAGAAGTAATAGCTGCAATTACTACATCACCATTATCTAATTCTTTTTTATTATCCATATAATCCTGATTTAATGCTTTGATTTCTAAATCTTTTTCTATAAATTTAAAAGTTTCTTCTTTAACATTAACTAACTCTACTCTATCTTGTGGGCGTTTAGGTCCGGCCATACTTGGTTTGATACCATCCATATTTATTGACAAAAAATCTGTAAATAACGGATCATTTGTATTTTTATCTCTCCACATTCCTTGTACTTTGGCATAAGCTTCTACTAAATTAAATTCTCTTCCTGTAAATTTTAAATATTCACATGTTTCTTTATCTATTGGAAAGAATCCACAAGTAGCACCATATTCTGGGGCCATATTTGCAATAGTAGCTCTATCAGCAATGGCTAAATCATTTAATCCAGGACCAAAAAACTCTACAAATTTTCCTACTACACCTTTTTTCCTCAAAGTTTCTGTAATAGTTAAAACTAAATCTGTAGCAGTTACTCCTTCAGGCAAAGAGCCTTCTAACTTAAAACCAATAACTTCAGGTATGCGCATAGAAATAGGCTGACCTAACATTACAGACTCAGCTTCTATTCCGCCAACTCCCCATCCTAATACAGCTAAGCCATTAACCATTGTTGTATGACTATCAGTTCCTACTAATGTGTCTGGATAAGCTATTAATCTATCATTAACTTTTTTTGTCCAAATGACTTTTGCTAAATTTTCTAAATTTACTTGGTGACATATTCCTGTTCCAGGAGGTACCACTCTAAAATTCTCAAAAGCTTGTTGCCCCCATCTCAAGAAAGAATAGCGTTCCTTATTTCTTGAAAATTCAACTTTTACATTCTCTTCAAAGGCATTTTTTGTGCCGTAATTATCAACTGCTACTGAATGATCTATTACTAAATCTACAGGAGAGAGAGGATTAATTTTAGAAACATCTACACCAAAACTATTTACTGCATCTCTCATTGCAGCTAAATCTACTACAGCTGGTACTCCTGTAAAATCTTGCATTAAAACTCTTGCCGGAGAATATGCTAAATCTAAATCTTGGTCATTACTTTTATTAAACCCAATCAAAGCTTCTATATGATCTTTTGTAACAATTTTTCCATCAAAATTTCTTAATAAATTTTCTAAAATTACTTTTAAAGAATAAGGAAGAGTAGTTAAGTCTCCAAAAATATCACTAGCTTTTTTTAATGAAAAATAATCATAGTTTTGACCTTGTACTTCTATAGTTTCTCTAAAAGTTTCTTTTGAAATATCACTCATATTATTTACCTCTAATTTCCCAATAACTAATTTTGAATAGTTTCTAATAATTGACCATTTTTTTTAAAAAGCGCAGCAAAAACTTGATCTGCACCTCCATCCAAAGTTACACCGAATTTTCCTGAAGCAATTCCTTCTTCTTTTGGATCAAACCCTCTGATTAACCTAACCATATCTCGGTATGGCTCATCTAAATTAGAAAAACCTCCGCCCCACCATAACTCATCACTTTGCGCTTCTAATGGCCTATCTTTAGATAAGCCAGCAGAAACAAATAAAAGTGTTTTTTCTTCATTATATGCTAAGCGTTTTAGAGAAGACATATAATTAGAATGTCCTGAATTCTTATCTATTGCTCTATTTATTTCTACTGATGCCCTAGATAATGCAGAAGCTCCATCTCTTGCCGCATGATATAATAAAGATGATGCAATATCATAAGATTCTAAAATTTTATCTAAACCTTTACTATACATCCACTCTACTAATTCTAATGGATTAGGTGACATATGAAGCTCTCGAGATTTGTCCAAAAGCTCTTCAAAACATCCTCTTAAAAAAACAATATCGTTTACATCAAAAGCACTATTTGACATAAAAAAAGCTCTTAATTTTAATGCTATATCAACAACTTTTTTTGATTCATTAATTTTATTATTATTACTACCAACTAAATTTCCAGTAAAAACTAATCTGTCCTTTGGTTTGCTTTTATCTAATATCTGTTTACAAATCTTTTCAAATGGATCTGCTTTACCTCTTACAGACCCTATAACCCATACTCTCTCAAATGAGCCTAAATTATGTATTCTGATATTATTATCAGATATTTTTTTTTCATAATCTGTATGAGCATTTAATTCATAGCTGCTCATATAAAAAGTCTTTCATTTATTACTTAACCTTAAGGTTTTCTTCGGTTTTTTTAATAGCTTCTTCCAAAGAGGTGTCATTAACAGCAACCATTTCACGAGCAAAACGATCTAATGCCATCTCATATAATTGTCTTTCGCTATAAGATTGCTCAGGATCACCTTCCCCCCTATACAAATCCCTTAGCACTTCTGCAACTGAAACAGGGTCACCTTTACCTAATTTATCTTTATAATCTTTTTCTCTTTTAGCCCACATAGTTTTTCTTATTCTAGCTTTGCCTTTTAAAGTAATTAGCGCTTCCTTCATTTCAGCTTTCTCAGAAATAGACCTCATACCTAATTCATTTAGTTTGTTAACAGGAATATGTAAAGTCATTCTCTCTTGCTCAAAAAACACTACTAAAAAATTTACTTTCTTTTTAAGAATTGTCTGAGTTTCATAATTTATAGCTTTACCTAAACCATGTTTAGGATATATTAACCAATCACCTATTTCGTATTTATTTTCTATAGTGTCCATTATAACCTCAATATTTTTTAAATAAAATTATTCTCCTGGTTTATCAGAATAGAATTGTTCAAATTTATTTTTCATTCCTTGGTAATCTTCAGCATCACTTAGTTGTTCTTTCTTTTCAGTAATATTCGGCCAAATATTTGATTGCTTTGCATTTAAATCAATCCACTTATCCGCTTCTGTATCCGAGTCAGGCAAAATAGCTTCTGCAGGACACTCAGGCTCACAAACTCCGCAGTCTATACACTCATCAGGGTTTATCACCAACATGTTTTCTCCTTCATAAAAACAATCTACAGGACAGACTTCTACACAATCTGTAAATTTACATTTAATACACTCTTCAGTTACAACATAAGTCATTTTTGTACCTTCTCTTTTAACTAAAAATTATTTAAATTTTTTAAAATTTTTTGTTTTGCTTCCATTCTATCTCTATCCTCGACATGGATAAGTCCAGCAATTCTTCTGATCAGCATATCTTCAGCAGCATCTAAATTTCCGTCAACATATGCTACTTCCCATAACATCTCAAGCAATCTAATTCTTTTTTCTAACTCCCAAGATTCTTTTATCACCCTTGTAAAACCATATAATTGTGTTGCATTTTCTGATAAGTTTTTGCCTTCAATTAATATATTATTGGCCTGATCTGCATCAATATTAAATTGTTTTTGAATTAAAGCTAATATTAGAGTTTTTTCATTTTCATCAAAATCTCCATCCATTGAAGCCGCCTCACATAATATGGCAGCACAAGCAACCTTATAATCATCATCAGAATCTTTAATCTCTACATCAGTATTTTTAAAAATATTTTTAAAAGAATCAAACATAATATATACTCCAGAATATAATTTATTATAACAAAAATTTACTAATATAAATTACAATTACATCAAATCATCGTAGGTCATGCCTCTATTAACACAATAATTATAATTTATCTAGGTAGCATTTTAATTAATTACTAAATTTTTTAATATCGAAAATGGAGAATTGATATTTTTTTTATTGCTTACTAAAATGTCCTTAGTAGAAGATTCTTTTTTATTCCTAAGAATATATTTTACTAAATTCTTTTTATCTCTCTCATAGCCCAGTATATTAAGAATATTTTTAAATTGCTTGTGTGTAATATTATAATCTTTTTTAAGAATAGTCATATTCTTTTTATTTAAAAAAAATATGCTTTTAGATTTTATTATAGATTTAAACTTTACTATTACACTTTCTATAAGTTTAACATTATAATAACTGTCCCCTATTAAAATAAATTCATGGGCATAAATTAATTCTTTGGGCATATATTTTAAATTTATTGGATAATAAATATCAGGGTATGAAGTTTTATTTTGAATTTCGAAATATATTTGTCTTAAGCACCAGAAAAAATTTGATTGTTTTTTTTTAAATAAATCTGGCACCCATATAAATAGTTCTCCTATTTTCACACCAGAATTCATAAGTATTTTTTTATCTTTTATAGAAAGGTTACCCACTAATTCCTTTACTTTTGAAATTTGCACTGCTCCTAAATAATCATTCAGTTGATATATTAATCCATTAGCTTCTCCTTCTTTAAATTTTGTATTTAAAAGTATAAGGGGGTTCATAATATGATTAATAGTTTTCTTTAAAAACAATACTAACCTTTTTTTTATATTTTTTTTATCCAGATCATCTAGTAAAATAAAATTTTGTATAAATATTCTAGGCTTAATAACTGAAGAACCTTTTATTAATTTACCTAACAAATGTTTTTTCCAAAAAATATTCATTTGTTTATCAAAACTTAACTCATTATCTTCACACTTTTGAAAAAGTTTTACCCTATTTTTTAGTTCTTTAGCCAATGTTCTTCTTACAACCTTTAAAACCTCTTTTTTATCCTGTATATTTTTAGACACTTCATTAATAAAATTAAAACCTTCTAATTTACCTATAAAATGTCCCTCAACCAAAACTGAGTTATCCTTAGAAATACTAGCCACTAAATTACTTTCTACTCCTAAATGTTTAGAAAATTTTGCCATCTTGTAATCAACAAATCTTTCTACCAACCCTTCATGTAAAGCATCGGATAATCTATTTTCAATATATCTTGCTCTACCTGCTAACTCACTTTTATTATTAATCCAACTTTTATGATTAGAAATATAATTCCATGTTCTCACATTAGCTAATCTAGTCCCTAATGAATCTAATTCACCTTTAATATTATTTAACTCATCTAACTTTTTATTAACCCAATTTTCAGGAATTTCACCCTTATCTGTAATAAATAAGAAAAGCTCTTCTAAAAGTTTAGGATGTGAATCATCAAAATTTTTGCTATAATCTGGAATAGAGCATATTTCCCATAATAATTTTATTTCACTTACTCCATCGAGCCTATTAATAATATTAGGGTTTTTAGATAAGGTTTTTAATAATCTTTCGTCATCTGCTTCAGGGCTTAATATTAAATACGGCTTACTAGGCATCATACTTAAACTTCTTAACAATAGTCTTAAAGAAGAAAAATCCAAGGAACTGTTTCTCCAAATCATACTATTAATATGTGGAAACACATGGTTTTCTATGGAATCAATCATATGTTGAGTAAATTTAAAACAGTCAGCAGTAGTGCCAAAAGAACCATCACTTTTATATCTTCCTGCTCTACCTGCTATCTGAGCTAATTCTGCAATAGTTAAAGGTCGTGTTTTCCTTCCATCAAATTTATTTAGTTTTGAAAAAGATACATGATTAATATTCATATTTAACCCCATACCAATAGCATCGGTCGCTACCAAATAATCGACTTCGCCTGATTCATATAATTCTACTTGAGCATTTCTTGTCTTAGGACTTAGCGCTCCTAAAACAACTGCTGTACCACCATGTTTCCGTTTAACTAATTCTGCAATTTCATAAACATCATTAATAGAAAAAGAGATAATCGCAGACCTTCTTGGCATTCTAATTAGTTTGGTTTTCCCTACATATTGCAGATTTGAAAAACGTTTCATTTTTTTAATAATTATACTGGGGTAAATAAATTTTAATAAAACTTCTAAGCTATCTGACCCTAAAAACATAGTCTCTTGTTCACCCTTAACATTTAGTATTTTGTCCGTAAATATATGCCCTCTATCGTTATGGCTACAAAGCTGTATTTCATCGATTGCTACAAAATCTACTTTTAAATTATTAGGCATAGCCTCTACTGTGCAAACAAAATATTTTGCTGTCTCTGGAACTATTCTCTCTTCTCCTGTAATTAATGCTATGTTTAGTAATCCCTTTTTTCTTACTAATTTATCATATACTTCCCTAGCTAAAAGCCTCAAAGGACAGCCTATTATTCCAGAAGAGAATTTAAGCATTCTTTCTATCGCGTAATAGGTTTTTCCAGTATTAGTTGGACCTAGTACCCCAATTAAGCTTCCTAAATTATCTTGAGACTTAAAAAAAGTATTTGTATGTGAACTATAATTAAACATTTTATTATATCCAATATCACCAAATATATAAACATATATGTAGTAAAAATATATCAAATAAACTAAATTATTTTACA
The DNA here is from genome assembly GCA_029243935.1 of Alphaproteobacteria bacterium. Taxonomy (GTDB): domain Bacteria; phylum Pseudomonadota; class Alphaproteobacteria; order TMED109; family TMED109; genus TMED109. Next base: position 1,436 of record JAQWRB010000129.1, on the reverse strand, counting down.
TAAATATTATATTTATTTAATTAGGATAATAATGCTAGATCTTTTTCCTCACATTGAGCCCTATGAATATGGCTTACTAGAAGTAGATAATATTCATAAAATTTATTGGGAAAAAAGTGGAAACAAAAAAGGAATTCCAGTATTAGTTCTGCATGGAGGACCTGGTGCTGGTGGAAATATATACCTAAGACGTTTTTTTGACCCCAAATATTATAATATTATTATTTTTGATCAAAGAGGGGCAGGTAGGTCTATGCCTTCAGCCTGTATAGATAATAATACCACTCAAGACCTTATACTAGATATTGAGAAATTAAGAATATTTTTTAAGATTAATAAATGGATAGTTTTTGGAGGAAGCTGGGGTTCATCTTTATCCCTAGCTTATTCTCAAGAATACCCAGATAATGTTTTAAGTATTGTATTGAGAGGAATTTTTCTTTGTAGAAAAAAAGAAGTTGCATGGTTCTTACATGGTATTAAAAATATTTTTCCTGAATATTGGAATAGATTCAATTCTTTTCTGCCTCAAGAAGAAAGAAAAGAATTATTATTATCCTATTACAAAAGATTAATAAATACTGATCCAAAAATTAATGGAGAGGCAGCAGTTTCTTGGGCAAGATATGAAGCAAATTGTTCTACTTTACTGCCAAATGCTTCTGTATCAGAAGAATTTATAAACATACAAATGGCATTAAGCTTAGCAAGACTAGAAGCTCACTATTTTATGAACAATTTATTCTTAGAAGAAGGTCAGTTACTAAATAATATTAACAATATTATAAATATTAAGGGATACATTGTTCAAGGAAGATATGATGTAATTTGTCCACCTGAAAGTGCTTATGATCTTGCTAATGTTTGGCCTAATTCTACTTTAAAAATCATTGAACAGGCTGGACACAGTTCTTTAGAAGTGCCTATACAAAAAGCTCTTTTAGAAACAATGAACATAATTAAAAAAAATTCTTAATAAAAATATAAACAAATTATATTGAGGAAAAAATAATGAATATTAAATTTTTTAAAGACCATTTCGAAAATTTAAACCTTAGACTAGAAAATGAAAATATTAAGAATTTTATTCCTATAGTTTCTCAAGATTTTAAAATAGATAAAATTAATTTTTCTAATTTTTGGAAAGAATGTGAAAATGAAAATATTAAAATTAAAGATAAGAAAGAAAAAATAAAAATAAGAGGGCTTATTGAAATAACAAAAAAAATCTTTCTCAATAATCACTCAAATAGAATTTATAATCACATTACTTCTAATAGGAATAAGTTTGTAAAGATTGATGAACTCGTTCACTTAGCAAATGATATTGTTCCTTACCTAACTCCATCTAAAGAACAACTTATAATTGAAAAGAAAAAGATTCTTAAAGAGAAAGAAGGTATAGAAACTGACCAAGGATTATTTTTATCTGCTGT
>JAQWRB010000105.1 GCA_029243935.1 Alphaproteobacteria bacterium | reverse complement strand
TTAAATATGGAGTATAGAAAATCCACATTACCAAATGACACTGTAATAATTTCAGCTTATCTTAAAGTTAATAAAGAAATTATCAATAATGCAATTAATTATACTAATATAAAAGAAAAACGGTTAAAATCTCAGCCAATTAATCAATTAACCGGAGGTTCCACATTTAAGAATCCTCCTGGGTATAAGGCATGGAAATTAATAGAGAAGGCAGGTTGTAGAGGTTTATCTATAGGGGGAGCAAAAATATCAGATATGCATACAAATTTTATTATTAATTATAATAATGCAACTGCTAAAGATATTGAAACTTTAGGAAATATTGTGAGAGATAAGGTATATCATAACTCAGGAATAAAATTAGATTGGGAAATTTTAAAAGTTGGTTTTTAAGGGTAAGGAATATTTAATTTGAACATTATGTTGTTATTAGGAGGTTTTTCAGAAAGAGAAGTTTCTTTGCAGTCTGCCAAGGAAGTAGAAGATGCTTTAGTTAGGTTGGGTCATAAAGTTATAAAGTTTGATACAACAAAAAAAGATTTTTGTTTAGCCGCTACTGATAAAATAGATCTAATTTTTAATTCACTTCATGGAGGGGCAGGAGAGAATGGTATAATACAAAGTATATGCAAAATTAAAAATATACCTTTTACTGGCTCAGATGTTTTGGCATCGGCGTTAGCTATGAATAAAGTAGTAGCAAAAAAGATTTTTAAAGCTGATGGTATTAATACTCCAAAAGGAAAGGTGTCTAATAGGAAAAGTATTCTCATAAAGGACCCTTTTCCCAGACCTTATGTTATAAAACCGATCGATGGTGGTTCTAGTATAGGCGTCAATATTATCAAAAAAGATACAGTTTTAAATTCTATTAAAATTAGTACTTCTGATTTTCTAATAGAACCATATATTGAGGGAAGAGAAATAGCTGTAGCAGTCATAGGTAACAAAGTATTAGGTATGATACAAATAATGTATCCAGATGGTTTTTATGATTATGCTGCTAAATATAAAAGTAAAAAAACGCAATATATAATCCCTGATAATTTAAATATTTTACAAAAGAAAGAAATTGAAAAATTTTCTATTACTGCTCATAAAGCGCTTGGATGTAAAGGAGTAACTAGATCAGATTTTATAATACCTAGTAATGCTTCTATAAAACCTTTTTTATTAGAAATTAATACATTGCCTGGCTTAACAAAACATTCTCTAGTGCCAAAAATTTCTGCAAATGCAGGTATAAATTTTGATGATTTAATCTTAATGATTATTAAAGATGCATTATCTTGATTAAATTAGGAAAAAGATTTTCTGTCTTATTTTTAATTTTAATTTTATTAATAGGTTATTTAAAAAAAGATTATTTTAATAATAAGCTAAAATATTTGCTACTAAGTTATTCTAATTACATTGGGATGGTGCTAAATGAAGTTTACCTCTCAGGTAGAAAACATGAAAAGAAAGAGAATATAATAGCTATGCTAAATATCAATGTGGGTGATTCTATTTTTTCTTTAGATATAGAAATGTTAAGAAAAAGAATAAATAGCTTAGCTTGGGTTAAAGATAGTAAAGTGAATTTAAAGCCTTTAGGTCAATTAGATATTGTGCTCTTTGAATACATACCTTTTGGTGTATTAAAGGATAAAGGAGATTATTATTTAATAAATAATGAAGGTATAAAGTTTAAAACTATAGAACATCTTGAGTTCCCAAATTTAGTTAGATTGTATGGAGAAGGTTTAATTATTGCGATTAAAGAGTTGCCACCTATTATTAAAAAATTAGAGCAATTAAATTTACAGATTACAAAGATTGAAAGAGTACATTCAAGAAGATGGAATGTTTTTACTAAACAAGGTTTTTATATAAAATTACCTAATGTGAGCCCTGAAAATTCTATAGATAATTTATATCCATTAAATAATATAGAATATAATAATTTATATTCTATTGATTTAAGGATTGATAATAGAATTAGCTTAAAATATAATAAGTAATAATAAGGAAAATTATGTCAAAATTAAAATGGCTCAATTATTCATCCTTTTCAAAGAATTCTATAATTGCAGCATTAGATATTGGTTCTAGTAAAGTCTGCTGTTTAATTGGAAAATTGGATAATCAGAATAATTTATCAATAATAGGTGCGGGATTTTATGAGTCTAAAGGTTTAGTATCAGGTATTATTACTGATATGAAAGCTTTAGAAACGGCTATAAGAAATTGTGTAGCTAGTGCAGAAAAAATGGCGGCAGTAAGAGTAAAAAAAATTACTATTGGTTTTTCAAGTGTTAATGTTGAAATAGAGAATTTAAATATAGAAATTGATCTTAAAGGTTCCATTGTAAGCCAGAGAGATTTAGATAGAGCTTATAATTTTTTATCTGAAAAACATATTCCAGGAAGTAGGTCGATATTACATATTATCCCAGTGCAATACTCTATAGATGGTAATAAGGGAGTTAAAAGCCCCTTAGGAATGTTTGGTGATAAACTTGGCGTAGAAATTAGTATAATAAGTGCAGATCAAAATATTTTGAAGAATTTTGAAAATGTAGTCAAGCAGAGTGATCTTGAGATTGATAATCTAATTTATACACCTTATGCTATAGGTTTATCATTATTATCCGAAGAGGAGAAAGAGTTGGGTGTAGCTTTAGTAGATATTGGATCTACTCTATCATCACTATCTATTTTTTATAATGGTACTATTTTATTTACAAAAATAATTCCTTTAGGTGGAAATATGATTACTAATGATATCTCTCGAATATTCTCTTTATCAATAGTGGATTCGGAAAGAATTAAAATTATTAATGGGCAATTAATAGAAGAGCTAGAGAACTCCTTATCTATTATAGAAGTAGACGCTCTAGGAAATGATAATGATTCAGTAGAAATAATGAGAAAAGATCTAATTGCAGTAATAAAACCTAGGGTTAATGAAATAATTAATTCTTTAAAAGAACATATATTAGAAAGTGGATATAATCACTTAATAGCTAATAGAGTAGTAATAACAGGTGGGGCTTCGCAAATGGATGGTGTAATAGAGATAACTAGTAAAATAATAGAAAAAAGGGCAAGATTAGGAAAGTCTAGTGTAATTAAAGGAATACCTGATAATATGAGAAGTTCTTCTTTCTCTGCAATAAATAGTTTATTAACTTATTCCATAATAAATAATAATGATATAAGTGTGAAAAATAATATAAAAAGCAATAATTCGGAAGGATTATATAGCTACTTAATAAAATTTAAGAACTGGATATTAGAAAATTTTTAATTTCTCATAACTGTTACAAATGTTACAATATGTGATTTCTCTAAATGTAAAATAATTGTTATAAAATAGAAGTTAAAATAGAGATATATAATATGCCAGATACATTAAATATTCAAAATATAGATTTTCAAAAAACTCTAGACGCTAAAGTTTTATGTGAAGGAATAGGTTTGCATTCTGGCTGCAAAATCAGAATGCAAATATTACCTGCAAAACCAAATCAAGGCATTATTTTTATAAGAGAAGATGTGGCAAATAGTCAAAAGATATATGCTTCATATAAAAACGTAAGTGATACAAAATTAGGAACTACTATCGCAAATAAAGCAGGTTATAAAGTAAGAACAATTGAACATCTAATGGCAGCTTTTATGGGATTGAAAATTGATAATGCTATAGTAATTTTATCAGGGAATGAAGTTCCAATTATGGATGGTAGTTCAAAAGTATTTGTAGGCCTAATTAATGAAGTAGGTATTAGAGAACAATTTGTAAAAAGAAAAGTAATAAAAGTTCTAAGAGAAATAGCTGTCTATGATGGAAAAAGTAGTATTATAGCAACACCATCAAACGATTTTACTATAAATTATAAAATAGATTTTGAAGATCCTGCAATTGGAATACAAAAACAAAAATTTTCTATATTGGGTAGTAATTTTGATAAAGAGATTAGTACTGCAAGGACTTTTGGTATGCTTAAAGAAGTTGAATATATGCATAAAAATGGTCTAGCTTTAGGTGGCTCTATTGAAAACGCTATAGTTGTAGATAATGGTAAAGTTTTAAATCCAGGTGGACTTCGTTTTAAAGATGAATTCGTAAGGCATAAAATTTTAGATTTATGTGGAGATATCTACTTATCAGGGAAGCATTTTCTAGGAAATATTTCTGCTGTATGTGCGGGTCATGAAATAAATAATAAATTTTTATGGAAATTATTTAGTGATAAAAATAATTTTCAAGAAATAGAAGCGTATAATTTAATATCTATGGAAGAAGTCACTTCTGCGGTGGCATAAATATAATAATGTCTTTTAAAAAATTACCTTTTATTAATTCTATAATAATATTAACCATATTATTTACTTTTTCTGCGTTTTCAGAAGAAAAATCTATAACTTTTGATGATGGAAGCACTTATAAAGGTGAAGTTGTTAATGATAGTATGGAAGGAAAGGGAGTTTTTAAATCTTCAAAAAATCAAGCTAATCAACAATTAATTTATTCAGGAGAATTCATTAAAGGAAAATTTAATGGAAAAGGTATATTAGAATTTTATAATGGAGATAAATATATAGGTGATTTTAGTAATGGTCTTATGCATGGTAAAGGTATATTAAAATATATTAATGGAGCAGAATTTGAAGGAATTTTTGTTAGAGGGAATAAAGAAGGTAAAGGAAAATTAATATATTCTGATGGAGTTGCTTATGAAGGTGATTTTAAGAATGATAGAATGGAAGGTATAGGAAAAATTATATATGAGAAAGGTAATGAGTACCAAGGAGAATTTTTTGATAATTTAATGCATGGACAAGGTGCTATTACTTTTGTTGATGGTAGTTCATATAAAGGTGCTTTTTTAAATGGACAATACAATGGAGAGGGCATCTTCACTTTTCCAGATGGTACTTACTACAAAGGTGAATTTAAAGATGGTTATAGAGATGGTCAAGGTGCCTTAATTTATATAGATAATACTACGCAATCAGGAATATTTAAAAATGGAGATTTTATTGGAGAAATAACTATTACTTTTCCAGATGGAAGCGTACAGAAGCAACAAGCTCAAGAAGATTAATTTTTACATGTTTGGATAATTTGGACCTCCTCCACCTTCAGGAGTTGTCCAATTGATGTTTTGTGAAGGGTCTTTAATATCACATGTTTTGCAATGTAAACAATTTTGAGCATTGATTTGAAGTATTTTTTCATTATTTTTATCACTGATAATCTCATAAACTCCTGCAGGACAATAAAATTGTTCTGGTGCACCATAAATAGGTAAATTATGTTTAATGGGAATATTATTATCTAATAATTCCAAGTGAATGGGTTGGTTTTCTTGGTGGTTAGTTCCTGAAAATGCTAGATTGGTTAATCTATCAAATGTTATATCTCCATCTGGTTTTTCATACACTATATTTTTAACTTTATTAGCATGTTTGGTAGCTAAATGGTCAGGATGCTTGAGATTAATAGTCCAAAGTGCATTTCCTTTAAAAATTATTTGATCTAAGGCTCCTAAAATTGTTCCAAATATAAAACCATATTTAAATCCAGGTCTAAAATTTCTTGCTTTTCTCAGTTCTATACCAACCCAAGATTTATAAAAATTATATTCATAATTATTTAGGTCAGTTGATGTTTTAGAAGGTGTTTTAAAATTTTTAAAGATTGCTTCTGATGCCAACATACCAGACTTCATTGCAGTATGAGTTCCTTTAATTTTAGGAACATTTAGTGTTCCTGCCTCACATCCTATTAAAGCTCCTCCAGGAAAATATAATTTTGGTAATGATTGATAGCCGCCTTCATTAAGAGCTCTTGCTCCATATGCAATTCTTCTACCATTTTTTAAAATAGCCTTTATTTTTGGATGTGTTTTAAATTTCTGAAATTCTTGATAAGGGCTTATATATGGGTTTTCATAATCTAAACCCATTACAAAACCAATAGAAATTTGATTTTTTTCCATATGATATAAAAAAGAACCACCATAAACATTATTGTCAAGAGGCCATCCTGCTGAATGCATAATATTGCCTTCATTATGTTTATGTTCTTCTATTTCCCATATTTCTTTTAAGCCAATACCATAGGATTGTGGAGATTTTCCTTTATCTAGTTCATAATTTTTAATTAATTCTTTTCCTAAGTGTCCTCTACATCCTTCCGCAAAAAGAGTATATTTTGCATTTAATTCTATTCCGGGTTCAAAAGAAGAGCTTTTTTTATTATTTTTATCAATGCCCATATCTCCTGTTGCTATACCAATGACAATATTCTTTTCATCATACAAAATTTCTTTTGCTGCAAAACCAGGATAAATTTCTACGCCAAGAGCTTCAGCTTCTTTTGCTAGCCATCTGCACATATTGCTTAAACTAATGATATAGTTCTTATGATTCTTCATAGTATTAGGTAGTAAAAAATTAGGAATTTTTATACTTTTTAGTTTATTCATAAATATAAATTCTTCTTTAATAACAGGAGACATTTTTGGATGTGCCATTTTTTTCCACTCTGGAAATAATTCATCTAAAGCCTTAGTTTCAAATACTGCGCCAGAAATAATATGAGCTCCGACTTCAGGACCTTTTTCAACTATACATACAGATATGTCTATATTATGTTCTTTTGATAATTGCTTTAATCTAATAGAGGAAGATAAACCAGCTGGGCCTGCGCCGACTATTACTACATCATATTCTATTTTTTCTCTATCAGTTCTCATTATTACTCACTTTATTTATTATTTATTAACTCTATATAATAATTATAAGTTTCAATATTACCAGCAGCTATTACTGACCTGTCTGAAGCAGCTTCTTTTTTACTCCATGATGTAATAATACCTCCAGCCCCTTCAAGTATGGCCGAAGCTGCAACTATATCCCATAATTCTAAGTCTTTTTCAATAACTAAATCAATAGTGCCTGCAGCGCACATTGCGTAACCCCAACAATCTGTTCCATGTCTAATATAGAGTACATTATCAGATATTCTATTATAAATTAATTCATCCTCATCTAGGAACATTGCAGGATCTGTTATTGCGCAAATAGTATTTTGAATTGATGTATATTTTCTTGTTTTTATATGTTTTTTGTTTAGAAAGCTCCCTTGTTTGCTTCCCCATATCCTATCTTTTGTAATTGGTTGGTCTATTAAGCCTAAAATAGGTTTATTATTAAGCATTAAACCTATCATAGAGCCAAAAACAGGTAAACCTGCAACAAAAGCCTTGGTTCCGTCTATTGGATCCAATACCCATACAAATTCAGAAAGTTCATTTTCTGATCCTAATTCTTCTCCAATTATACCATGTGTTGGGAATTCTCTATTAATTAATCGTCTCATAATCTTTTCAGAATTAATATCAGATTTTGTTACTATTTGGGGCCTCTTATTATTTTTTGTTGGCTTAATTTTCCAGTTATCAAGTGCACGAAAATTATTATTAATTTCGTTTTGAATAGAATCTGCAAGTTGATGTGCAAATTTTAAAAATACTTCATTATTTTTCAATACTATATTCCTAATTTAAATTATAATTTTTTGGACATTTGCATGATAATATAATTATAACAAGCTTCAAGTTAAGGATAATATATTTTTATTAATGTTTATAAACTTTATATAGTATAATTTACAAAAAATAATAACTATGGATAGGTAAATGAATAAAATAAGTGTTTTTACTAATTTTTTAATATTAACAATATTTTTAGCTATTATTTCATGCTCCACAGATAATAAAAAAAAAGTAGTTTCTGTTGATAGAAATGTAGATGAAATTTACAATTCAGCAATGAATTTTATAGATAATAATAAATATAGAAAAGCATCAGATGAGTTAGAAGAAGTAGAAAGACAACATCCTTATTCTATATGGGCAACCAGAGCGCAATTAATGGCTGCATACGTAAAATATAAATTAGATGATTATGATGCAACTATAAACGCTGCTAATAGATATATAGAATTACATCCAGGTGCCGATGATATTGATTATGCGTATTATTTAATAGCTCTAAGCTATTATGAGCAAATTAATGACTTTAAAAGGAGTCAAGCTAATACTAGTAATGCTTTAACAGCTTTTAATAGACTCATAAGAAGGTTTCCTAATTCAAATTATACAAGGGATTCTATACTAAAACTAGATTTGGTAAAAGATCACCTTGCAGCTATGGAAATGAATATAGGAAGAACTTATCAAGGCTTAGACAACTATATTGCTGCGATAAATAGGTTTAAAACAGTAGTAGACTCATATTCATCAACTAGCCATGTACCAGAAGCACTAGCTAGAATAACAGAATTATATTTTACATTGGGTTTATATAATGAAGCTAAAGTTTATGCTTCGGTATTAGGTCATAATTATTCAAGTAATAAATGGTATAATTATTCATATTCCTTATTTAATTCAAAAAAAAATAATTTGTTGTCTAATAACAGTAATGAAATTGAAATAGCTAAGATGAAAGATATTAATAATGAAAATAAAAATTCATTTTTAAATATTTTAGATGAGTTTATTAATTTTTTTAATAGTGATGAAGAATAAAAAAATGTTATGCTACCTTTCTATAAAAAATATAGTTTTAATAGAAAAATTAGAATTAGATTTTAATGAAGGTTTTACAGTACTAACGGGTGAAACTGGTGCTGGAAAATCAATAATTGTTGATGCTATAAATTTAATACTAGGAAAAAGGTCAGAAAAACGTTTGATTAGAAAAGGCCAAGATGCAGCTAATGTAACAGCATTATTTAAACTTTCTTGCAATCATAACGCTATACACTTTGCAAATGATAATGGATTTATAATAAAAGAAGAAATTATTTTAAGAAGACAGATTTTGTCTAATGGTAGAAGCCAATGTTTTTTAAATGATGAGGCAATTTCTTTAAATTTTATGAAGAATATTAGTAATTTTTTGATAGAAGTTCATGGTCAGAATGATCAGGCAGGACTATTAGATAGTTCTAATCATATTAATATTTTAGATAATTGGTATGACATTTTAACAAATTCAAAAATAGTATCAAATTATTATAATTTATTTAAAGAGCATACAAAAAAATATAATGAATATATTCAAGATTTGGGTGCAATAGAAAATAAAAAAAAACATCTTATGGAGGACTTAGATGAAATCATTAAATTGGATCTAAAAGATAATGAAATAGAAGAA
>JAQWRB010000089.1 GCA_029243935.1 Alphaproteobacteria bacterium | reverse complement strand
ATAGTATTAATTAACTCAGAAGGATCATTAATATTTGCAGAAAATACTGTTTGCATTAAGTTAGGGTAGGGAGGTAATTCATTAAGAACATTACCTTTTGCATCTATTCCATTAGCGCCAATATTTTTAAATTTTAATACTTTTGCACTAATAGCTGTAGCAGCATCTTCAATTCCATTGCCTGCAGCTATTTCATCATAAAATGCATTGCCTAAGTCGTACATTTTTTCTAAAGCAACATTAACTTTTAACTCTTTTTCAATTTCTAATTTGACATCTGAATATTTTTTTACAATTTCTGGTATAATTTGGCTTACAAGAAATATTCTCCAGCCAAAAGGTGTCTTTTCTGGCCCTATAAGTTTATTTTCTCTGGCTTTGAAAACATTCTCAGAAACTTCATTAGGTAAATCTTTATATTCAATAATACCAAGTTTAGCTTCTTCATGATCTTGAGTTGGGCTATTTTTTAAGACAGTTAAAAGTTTTTCTGAAATGTTAGTTTCTTGTGGCAATTGATTTATTGCCTCTATTATTTTAATTGCTTCTTCTTTATTTTGAAAATTTGCCAGAAGAACATTTCTTTTTTCAGAAATGTTATATTTTTCTGGGTAGTTATTATATTCAGCTTTTAAATCTTCTTCACTAATGTTTATTGTATCTATTAAGTCAGCCGGTTTTAATGAAATAAAAGAAAAGCTTCTTAACTCCTGATTCATATACATTTCTTGATCTTTATTAAGTTTATTTTGTATTTCTGTATCTTTAGGAATATCATTTATTTTATAATTTGAAGCTGCAATATTAATTACTTTTATGGACCTGCTTTCATTTCTTATATTGTAATAAGTTTCTTTAATTACTGGAGATATGTCGTTAGCATAAGCAAAAGGGGATCTTATTTGATCTCTTAATATAGATTTTTTAATTTCCTCAAAATATATTTTTTCATCCATACCTAATTGTCTTAATACATACTGAAATTGTTGTTTACTAAACGCGCCAAACTGATCTTTAAATAAAGATGAAGAATATATTAATTTTTTTAAATGTTCATCTGGCACAGTAATATTTGCCTTTTCAACTTCAATATCAATAATTTTTTCATTTATTAATTGTGAAAGTGTTTGTCTTGGTAACCCTAAGGATTGAGCAACTTCTTCTGTTATTTGGCCATCTGCATTTTTATTTAATTCTGTAAGAATTCTTTGATATGTTTGTATAAATTCATTAGCTGTTACATCTAATTTCCCTACAGCTGCTACTCCTGGGTTATTTCTTGAAGAAAAAATATCACCTACACCCCATAAAGCAAAACTTGCTGCAAGTATTAGCAGAAAAATTTTTGAAAAAATTGAATTAATTTTATTTTTTAAAGTATCTAGCATTATATTTTTCCATCGTTAAATTTTAGTATAATAATATTATTATTGTTATTTTCTGTATAAATAGCATATATAACAATATATTTAATCTTTTGTTGTATATTTATTTAAAAGTTAAAACAATTAATATTTAAGATTATGCTGGAGTTTAATTTTGTTTATAGCTGGAAATTGGAAATTAAATTGTAATATATCCGAAGCAAAAACATTGTCTTCTGGTATAATTAAATGTTTATTAAATAAAGAGTTAAATTGCGAAGTAGCAGTATTTCCTCCATATATTTGTTTAGATAGTGTAAAAAAAACTATAGAGGACTCTAATTTAAAATTAGGTGCCCAAGATTGCAGTATCCATAAATCTGGAGCTTATACAGGCGATATTTCTGCTAATATGTTGTTTGATACAGGCTGTAAATATGTTATAGTAGGACATTCTGAAAGAAGAACAGGTAAATGCGAGTCTAATAATGATATTTTATCTAAAGTAAATAATGCTTTGGAAGCTGGTTTAATTCCAATAATTTGTGTTGGAGAAAGTGTTGAAGATAGAGATGATGGAAGAGCTATAGATGTTATAAAAAAACAATTAGATGAATCTGTCCCAAAAAATATTAATAAAAATAATATTATGATTGCATACGAGCCAATTTGGGCTATAGGGACTGGAAGAGTCCCAAATAATTCTTCTATTAATGAAATGCTTAATATGATAAAAGATTGGTTAGTAAATAATGAGAGGGATAGTAGTATAAATATTTTATATGGTGGGTCTGTTAACAAAAGTAATGCAGAAGAAATTTTTTTATGTAGCAATATTGGAGGCCTATTAATAGGTGGTGTTTCTTTAAAAGCAGATGAGTTTTCAGAAATTTGTTTAATGGTAAATTAATTTAATAATTATTTTAGGATAGGATTTAATATGGAAGATATAATATTGGCAATTCATGTGTTACTAGCTTTTGGTTTAATTATATTTATTCTTTTGCAAAGAAGCGATGGTGGTGCATTAGGTGGTTTAGGAGGAGGTATGTCTTTGAGCGGTATTATGGGTAATCAAGGCTCTGCAAATTTTTTAACTAGACTGACTGCTATTTTTGCAGCACTTTTTATGATGTCAAGCTTAGTATTAGCAATAATAGAAAGTAGATCGAATGATAATGAAAATGGTATATTAGAAGGCATAGAAGAATCAGAAATAGAAGCTCCTTTGATTAAAATTCAAAAAGATGAAGATGTCATTGTTCCTCCAAATGCAGAATAATTTATGGATTATATTCTGAAACTATATTTAACTAAGGTTTATAATGCATAATTCAAGGTATATATTTATTACTGGTGGTGTTGTATCCTCTTTAGGCAAAGGAATTTCTGCTGCAGCTTTAGGCGCATTATTACAAGCAAGAGGATATTCTGTTCGCATTAGAAAACTAGACCCTTATATAAATGTAGACCCAGGAACTATGAGTCCATATCAACATGGAGAAGTATTTGTTACTGATGATGGGGCAGAAACTGATCTTGATTTAGGGCACTATGAGCGCTTTACTGGTGTCCCTGCAAGACAAAGTGATAATATTACTACCGGAAGAATTTATCAGAATGTAATTAATAAAGAACGCGAAGGTAAATATTTAGGCAGTACTGTTCAAGTGATACCCCATGTAACAGATGAAATAAAATCTTTTATTACAAAAGATGTGGGAGAATCAGATTTTGTTATAGTTGAAATTGGAGGAACAGTAGGAGATATAGAAAGCTTACCTTTTTTAGAGGCAATCAGGCAATTTGGAAATGAAGTAGGAAAAAAGAAAGCAATTTATATTCATTTAACTTTGGTTCCTTATATCTCTGCATCTAATGAGCAAAAAACGAAACCTACCCAGCATTCTGTTAAAGAATTAAGAGAAATTGGAATTCAACCAAATATTCTTCTGTGTAGATGTGATAGAGCAATAGAGGACAATGAAAGAGATAAAATTGCATTATTTTGTAATGTCTCTTCTGAGGATGTAATTCAAGCATTGGACGTAAATAATATATATAGTGTGCCAATAGTTTATCATGAAGAAAAATTAGATATTCAAGTTTTAAAACATTTTTCTATAAAGCCTAAAAACATTAATCTTTTAAAATGGAAAAATATTGTAACAGCAGCTAATAAAGTTAAGAAAAATATAACTATTGGAATTATTGGTAAGTATACAGACCTTCCGGATGCTTATAAATCATTGAATGAGGCTTTAGTTCATGGAGCTGGTGCTAATAATATTGGAGTTAATATAGAATGGATGAATTCTGAAAAATTAGGGAAGCCTTCTATCAATAGAGAATTAAAGAATATTAATGGTATAATTATTCCAGGTGGTTTTGGCGAAAGAGGAATTGAAGGAAAAATTAATGCAATAAAATATGCACGTATAAATAAAATACCTTTCTTAGGTATTTGTCTTGGTCTTCAATTATCAGTTATAGAGTTTGCTAGAAATGTTTTAAAATTAAAAGATGCTAATTCATCAGAATTTAGTAATACAGATAACAATATAATAGGTTTGTTAACAGAATGGGAGCGTGAAGGTAAAAAAGTAGTTAGATCAAAAAAATCTGATGTTGGGGGAACTATGAGATTAGGATCATACCCATGTAAAATCATTGATAATACAAAAGATTATAAAATATATAATAGTTTAAATATTAAGGAAAGACATAGACATCGTTATGAGGTAAATTCAAAATATGAAAGCGAATTAAGCTCAAAAGGTTTGCTATTTTCTGGAAAGTCTCCTGATGGGGCGCTTCCTGAAATAATAGAGTTAAAAAACCATCCTTGGTTTATTGGAGTTCAATTTCATCCAGAATTAAAATCTAGGCCGTTTAAGCCTCATCCAATATTCACATCTTTTATATCTGCAGCAAAAAACATGAAGAAAAAAAAATGATTAATACAAATATTAATATTAAAAATTTAGTTATTGATAATAATAAAGCATTTACTTTAATTGCTGGTCCTTGTGTTATTGAGAGTAAGGAGCATGCTCTTAAAACAGCAGATAAATTAGCAAATATTTGTAGAGATTTGGACTTAGAATTTATTTATAAGTCATCATTTGATAAAGCTAATAGAACCTCTATTAACTCCTCAAGAGGTCCAGGTTTAATGGAGTCTTTGGAAATATTTTCTGCAGTTAAAGAAAAAATTGGTTGTCCAGTAATTACTGATATACACGAAAAAGAGCAAATACCTATTATTGCTGATGTGATAGATGTTATACAAATACCAGCTTTTTTATGTAGACAAACTGATTTACTTATAGCAGCTGCAAAAACAAATTTGCCAATTATGGTTAAAAAAGGTCAGTTTTTAGCTCCTTGGGATATGAAAAATGTGGCTGATAAGATATCTGCGAATGGTGCAGGAGGGGTTATGATATGTGAAAGAGGAGTTACTTTTGGTTATAATACTTTAGTGTCTGATTTCAGATCTATTCCAATCTTAAAAACACTTGGTCACCCTGTGGTATTTGATGCAACGCATTCAGTACAGCAACCTGGTGGTTTAGGTGATAAGTCAAGTGGACAAAGAGAGTATGTACCGACTCTAGCTACAGCAGCGGCGGCTATAGGTGTAGCAGCTATTTTTATGGAAACTCATGAAGATCCAGATAATGCACCAAGTGATGGCCCTAATATGTGGCCTTTAAATAAATTGAAAGATTTATTAGAAGTATTAATTAAACACGATAAAATTGCAAAAAACATATTTTAGTTAATAGATTGGAAGAATAATAATGAGCATTATTCATAAAGTTCATGCTAGAGAAATTATAGATAGTAGAGGTAACCCTACATTAGAAGTAGATATGATTTTAGTAGATAGTACCATTGGTAGAGCGTCAGTTCCTTCAGGAGCCTCTACGGGGGCATATGAAGTTATTGAAAAAAGAGATAATGACAATAGGTTTAATGGAAAAGGAGTTAAAAAAGCTGTAAATATAGTGAACAACCTTATATCAGATAAACTTAAAGGGCTAAATTGTTTAGATCAGGAAAATATAGATAATATTTTAATTGAATTAGATGGAACTGAAAATAAAAGTAATTTAGGAGGTAACAGCATATTAGGTGCTTCTCTAGCTTGCTCTAGGGCAGCTTCAAATTGCTTAAATATTCCTTTGTTTGAATATATTGGAAAAAATAATGGTAAAATTCTACCTATACCTTTTATGAATATTATAAATGGTGGAGCTCATGCAAATAATAAACTAGATTTTCAAGAGTTAATGATAGTTCCTTTTGGCTTTAATTCTTTTAGTGATTCATTAAGGTGTGGATCTGAAATTTTTCAAGCATTAAAAGTAATTTTTACAAATAAGAATTTGTCTACAGCAGTAGGTGATGAGGGTGGGTTTGCTCCAGATTTATCTAGTCATAGTGAAGCGATAAATTATATTATAATGGCTATAGAAAAAGCAGGGTATATACCAGGAGAGAATGTATCTATTGCTTTAGATGTTGCTTCTACAGAATTTTATAAAAATGGGACTTATACTTTAGATGGAGAGAGAAAAGAATTTACTTCTGAAGATTTAATTGAATTTCTTAGCGACCTAACAGATAAATATCCTATTATTTCTATAGAAGATGGTTTAGCGGAAGATGACTGGGCTGGCTGGAAAAAATTAACTTCTAAAATAGGAGATAAAGTGCAATTAGTTGGTGACGATTTATTTGTTACAAATACAAAAAGATTAGAATTAGGAATAAAAGACAATATTGCAAATTCTATTTTAATAAAATTAAACCAAATTGGAACATTAACAGAAACTATAAAGGCTATTAATATGGCAACTGCTGCTTCTTATACTTCCATGATTTCTCACAGGTCTGGAGAAACAGAGGATAATTTCATAGCAGATTTAGCAGTTGCTACAAATTCTGGACAAATTAAAGCAGGCTCACTATCAAGATCTGATAGGTTATCTAAATATAATCAATTACTAAGAATTGAAGAGTTATTGGCTAAAGATGCCTCTTTTAATAATAGTAATCTTTTTTATAGATAAACTTGACTATTTTAAATCTAAATGATTCAGTAGAAAAATGATTAATATTAAAAAACCCAATAATAAAAATTATTTTTTAATTAAAAGTATATTTATTAGAACAAGTTTATTTTTTGTTTCTGCATACTTTGTTTTTCATTTTATAAATGGCAATATATCTCTAACCCCATTAGATGATAAAAGACAATTAGTAAATTTAAAGACAGAAATTCTAGAAGAAAAAGAAAAAGAACTATATTTTAAAGAAGAGCTAATTTTTAGATTAAATAATTCAAAAGAAAATATTGATTTATTAGATGAATTAGTAAGAATTAAGCTCGGTTATTCTGATAGTAAGGAAGTAGTAATAAGTATTAAATAATATGTATTTGACTTATTCTATAAATTATATAATTTATTCTTTATGCTACAGGATAATAACTTTTCTTCAATAATTACTGTTTTAGGTGGCGGCAGACGTTTAGCAAAAACATTATCTGAATATACAGGACACATACTTAATGAAAAAACAGTATATTCATGGAAGCAACAAGGTATTCCAGATAGGTGGAAACCTGCTATAATAAAGCTCTTAGTTAAGTCTGGTTTGTCTGTTCCTAAAGAGTTTTTACCTCCTG
>JAQWRB010000099.1 GCA_029243935.1 Alphaproteobacteria bacterium | reverse complement strand
GCGTGAATTAATGAATAAGTTTCAAGAGGTTCCATATTATTCTGATTACTTATTATAATTGTCGACCCATCAGAAGATGTTACTGAGTCTCCAGGAAGAGCAATTAGTGTTGCTAGTCTTTCTAATCTTGTCCACATAGCTTGCATAGCCTGTTGTCTTACATCAACCATAGTCTGCTTTTCATCTTCAGCGTAAGAAGCATTTACAGTAGATAGAATAATAAATGTTCCAATTAGAATGTTTAATATGAATTTCATATGTACCCCACCAAAAAATTTATATTTTAATACCATATAGTATATAAATATGTTAATCAATTAAAAGATAATACTAATTATTTATATCGAAAGTAATATATGTCTAGCTATATTTTTAAGCTAATTCTTATTTGTTTCTTAATGTTATTCTATAATTACAGTTTAGCTAATTATAATGATGCAATTGATAATTATAATAATCAAAAATGGCATAAAGCAGAAAAACTTTGTACATATGAATTAGAAGACTTTAGATGTATAAATTTATTAGGAGTAATTTATTTAAATGGATTAGGGGTAGAAGCTGATTATAGTAAAGCAAAGATATATTTTCTAAAGGCTAAAAAATTAGGGAGCAAATCTGCAGAATTTAATTTAGGCTGGATGGCTCTTAAAGGATTAGGTGAAAAAATTAATTTAGATTCGGCTTCAAAATATTTTAATAATTACAATTCAAAAGATGCTTTAGTTAAAAAAAATAAAAATGAATCAAAAAATACTTCAATAGATAACATCATTAAATTAAAAAATAATAATTTGATTTCCAAATACGGTTATTTTTATACCAACTATATTAAGTTAGAAATACTATTTAAATCAAAAATTAATATCGAAAAAAAAATTGTTCCTAATATTTCTGAAATAGAAAATAAATTAAAGAAATTTGATGCTGTATTAATTAAAAATAATGCTGATATATTCTCTATAAGAGATAATATTTTCAAAGAGCAAGAAATTTTTATAAAACTACTTATATTAGAAATTGATCAAGACTTTGACAAATTTAAGAAAACAATAACTGATGTGTATGTAATTTTACAAAATTATGAAATTAATAATATTTAGGAGAAATTTATGAAAAAAATTATAATCATAATAAGTCTATTTTTTTTAAGTTCTAACGTTTTATCGGAAGAAATCTTGAGGTCAGTTGTTATACCTTTAACTAAAGAGGATTATAAAAACAAACCTACAAGTAACTGCAGATCTTTTTCAGAAGTATTGGTAGAGGCTAAAAATGAATGGAAACATGTTATTCCATTTAAATTATCTGATCAAGGATTAAAACATTTTTTAATTGGCTACAATATGCAGGAAAGATTAGAAGCTGATATAGTTACTGTTTGGCCATCTTATAAAGGTAGAAGAGATCAATACTATGTTTTAATTGGTAATAATAATTGTTTTGTTAAATGGCTTGAACTATTACCAAACAGTATTCAAGAAATTATTGATATTGGATCTAGAAAAAATATATAAAATATTTTATTTCTCTAATTTAAATTTAGGTATAGTAAAACCATCATCTTGTTTTTCAAAAATAACACTTACTTTATCTCCTATAGATATATCATCTATATTATCAGTTAATATATTTGAAATTATTCTAGCGCCTTCATCTAGCTCTATTGAAGCAACAATATAGGGTGCATCCTCCTTAAACGCAGGGCCTGCAGGAACATGAACAGTAGTAAAAGAGTATATTTTTCCTTTTCCAGAAACTTCTTTCCAAACTATATTTTTACTATTTGAGGCATTGGTAAGTTGCTTAGAATATAGAAAATACTCATCTGTATCCAACGAATACTGAACCATTAATTTATTATCCTTAGCAGATTCCCAATATATTTTTGAGTCCGGATCAATTGTGGGGCGAGGTTTTTTGAATTCCATACTAATTACTTTCTCTTGATAAAAGCAAAGTTGTAGAACTAGATAATACTCCGCCAGTTCCATGGCATAAAGCGTTAATAGGATTACTTAATTGTCTTTTTCCACATTTGCCCCATAATT
This sequence comes from Alphaproteobacteria bacterium, assembly GCA_029243935.1. GTDB lineage: Bacteria > Pseudomonadota > Alphaproteobacteria > TMED109 > TMED109 > TMED109. Next base: position 620 of record JAQWRB010000099.1, on the reverse strand, counting down.
GTCTACTAGCTTCTATAATAGTAAATAGACCGTACATTCCGGGATGACAATAGCTTAGTCCTCCTCCATTGGTATTCAGAGGAAAATCTCCTCCAGGAGCAGTTCTTTGATTTTTAACAAAGTCTTTTCCTTCCCCCAATTTACAAAAACCAATTGCTTCTAAAGTCAATAGAACTGTAATTGTAAAAGAGTCATAAAGCATAGTAATATCAATATCTTCTATATTTAATTTTGCTTTTTTAAATGCTAATTTACTTGAATGAGAAGCAATTTCTAATTTTTCCATGTTTGGCATATAATTTATACTTGAATGGCTATTACATTCTCCAAAGCCTTTAATATAAATTGGTTCAGTTTTTAAGTGTTTTGCTTTTTCTTCAGATGTTATAACAACAGCACCTCCTCCATCAGTTACTAAACAGCAATCAGATCTATGTAAAGGACTAGATATAGGCTTAGATTGTAATGCTTCATTCATAGTTAAAGGTTCTTTAAATGCTGCATTTTCATTCATAGTGGCCCATGCTCTTGTAGATACTGCTATTTCAGCAAGAGTTTCTCTTGTACTACCATAAGTAGACATATGTTTTTGTGCAGCTAATGCATATCCGCCAACCGGT
>JAQWRB010000082.1 GCA_029243935.1 Alphaproteobacteria bacterium | reverse complement strand
CTTTACCCTTTTTAATAAACATTGGAGACGCACCCAATGGCCATTGTAAACTAGACTTAGAAAAAGTCTGTGTCGCTAAAGGAATAGATTTTAATGCTCTATTATATAACTTATTAGATTCAATAAAAGAATTATTTTTTTTATTACTCAACAAATAGCCCTTATTTATTAATGAAGTCTTTAACTAAACTCTTCATAATTGAATTATTAATTTCCTTTAAATCAACCGATTTATTTTTAATAAATGCCAAAAATTCATTAATTCGGTCCGGCTCTATATTTATATTCAAATCATCTAGTACTTTTTGGACTCCTGCCCTTCCAGATAATTTACCTATGGCAATATTACCTCCTTCTATACCAAATTTTTTAGAGTTTATAATTTCAAATGTATTACTATTTTCTATCATTGCTCTTTGATGCATACCAGAAGCATGCATAAAAACATTTTTTCCAAAGATAGGTTTATTAGCATGAGTACTAATACATGTAATTTTTTCTACTTGCTTACTCACTTTTTTAAATAAACTTAAATTCAAATTACTTGACAATAAATCTTTATATTTTAAATCTAATATAGCTACAATTTCTTCAATAGGCGTATTACCTGCTCTTTCACCTATTCCGTTTATTGTCCCTTCCACTTGATCAGCACCTGCGTTTATAGCAGCAATTGTATTTGCAGTAGCTAATCCTAGATCATTGTGACAATGAGCTGACAGTATAATACCTTTATCCCTATCTATTATAGATTTTATTGAACTTATTAAATCTGCATAATCGTTTGGAAGACTAAATCCAGTAGTATCAGGCAAGCAAATTGTTTGCACTCCTTTGCTTATTGCAATTTCCACCATCTCTTTTAAAAAATTTAGATCTGCTCTAGGAGCATCTTGTGCTGTAAACTGAACATTTATAAATTTTTCTTTGGCAAAAATTAAAGATTTTTCTAAATTCTTTAATAAAGAACTTTTATTATCCTTTGTAGAATGCAAAATATGTAAATCTGAGGCAGGCGCAACTATTTGTATTTTTTTATTTCTAGTATTTCTTAAACTTTTATAAGCTATATTAATATCTTCTTCCTTAGCCCTTGAGAAAACTACGAATTCTGTTTTACTATTATTAAACTGAGAGCCAATAATTTCAATTATCTTTGCTTCCTCTTCAGAAGCTGCCGGAAAACCTATTTCTATACTGTCTATTCCTAAACTAATAATAGCCTCTGTAAGTTCTAACTTATCCTTTAAATTATAAGCTATGCCGGGAGTTTGCTCTCCATCTCTAAGAGTAGTATCCTGAAACTTAATATGTTTCAAAAGTATTCCCCATTATTTCTAAATTAAAATTTTTAATTTTAAACTTATTGTTATCACATCCTACAAAAATTTTGTCGGATAAAGTATTATTATGCATAAAGTAATTAGGTATATTAGCCTGAACTTGCATTCCTGCATTCATATATGATTTTAGAGACCCTACATTTAGTGAATCAATGCTTGCGCTAATCTTCCTTAAACCACCTATATTAAAAGCAATATCTATGGCTTTTTTAATTGCACAACTTGCAATGCCTTTTCCCCAATAATTTTTATCTCCTATAACGGTAACGAGGTCAGTAACAAAATATTTGTGTTTGATAGGGCCAATTTTAATATTACCAATATGCAAACCAGTATCTGCAATACATACTGCAAACATAAAATATGTTTTATTTTTGACACCTGATTTTATATAATCTAAAACTT
>JAQWRB010000045.1 GCA_029243935.1 Alphaproteobacteria bacterium | reverse complement strand
CTAAAACATTAGGACTTTTATCACCAAGTGTTGGAAAAGAATGGGGTGGTTTAGGATTAAATATGAGAGATATGTCAGTAGTGTTTGAAGCCTCTGGTTATTCTTTATTAGGGCCACAAGCTATGAACTGTTCAGCACCAGATGAAGGAAATATGCATATGCTTGAAGTAGTAGCAAATAAAGAACAAAAAGAAAAATGGTTAAGGCCCCTTGCAGAAGCAAAAATTAGATCTTGTTTTTCTATGACGGAACCATCACCTGGTGCAGGTTCTGATCCAACTATGTTACAAACTGTTGCTAAAAAAACTAGCAAAGGATGGGTAATAAATGGAGAAAAATGGTTCATTACAGGATATAACGGAGCAAAATTAAACATAATAATGGCAAAAACATCTGAAAAAATAGAAAAAGGTCATGGAGTGACAATGTTTTTAGTAGATAATGATGACCCAGCTATTATAAAACTTAGAACACAAAACTCTATGGAATCCTCTTTTCCAGGTGGTCATTGTCAAATAAAGTTTAAAAATTTAATTGTCTCTGATGAACAAGTTTTAGGTGAGGTTGGACAAGGCTATAAATACGCACAAGTGAGATTGGCCCCAGCTAGATTAACACATTGTATGAGATGGTTAGGAGCTGCACAAAGAGCCCATGACATTGCAACTTCATACGCATCAAAAAGATATGCTTTTGGAAAAAAAATTGGTGACCATGGAGGATTAGCATTTCAACTCGCTGATAGTGAAATAGATATACAGATGAGTAGATTATTTATATATAATACTGCCTGGCTTTTAGACCAAGGCGAAGAAGCTAGAAATGAATCTAGTATGTCTAAAATATTTTGTTCTGAAGCTGCTTTTCGTGTTGTTGACCGTGCTATGCAAACCCTAGGTGGCATGGGGATTACGGATGAAACTCTGGTGGAAAGGCTATTTAGAGAAATACGTCCATTTAGAATTTATGATGGACCATCTGAAGTACATCGATGGGTAATAGCTAAAAGATTAATGAAATCTGTTGAAGGAAAAAATATACCTATGTAATTAAACAGTGGCTTTAGATCTATGGAATTCAATATATTTTGCTGTATCTGAAGCTACTTCTTCACCAAATAATTTCTCAACTATCATGAAAGCCATATCTATACCCGATGAAACACCAGCAGAAGTAATAACCTCATCATCAATTATTCTTCTATTAGGGATAACATTAATTTTTTTACTAATTGATTTTAAAGCCTCTATCGCACCCCAATGAGTAGTAGCTCTTTTCTCTTCTAATAACCCAGATTTAGCTAACAGCAATGCCCCTGTGCACACAGAAGAGGTAATTTTAGCAGTCTCAGAAATATTTTTTATCCATGTTAATAACTCTTCATTATTTAGTAAGGGACGTGTACCATAGCCTCCAGGAATTACTAAAATGTCAATATCTGGACAATTAACAAAATTATAATCAGATATAATTTTTAACCCACCAGTTGCTTTAATATGATTGTCATCTAAGGAAACTGTGAAAGTATTAAATGGAGCACTATCATTACTTCTTCTAGATTCAGCTCCCTTATTGGTTCTTACTCTAGAAAAAACTTCATATGGTCCTGCAAAATCTAGCACTTCTACTTCATTAAATATAAGTATGCCTACATTTATTTTTTTCATTTTAAACCATCCATAACTTTTATACGAATAACTATATAGATATTATAATAACATGAGAATTATTTATGAATTTAGACAAAATTATAGAAAAAACAAATTTTTATCCAAAAAATATTCTATTGCTAGGTGCAGCGGATGGAATAGGGCAAGCAATAAGTAAAATATTAATTAACAGTAATGCTAATTTAAAAATATATATTACGTCTAGGGAAAAAAATAATAATACTTCAAGAATAAAATATTATCAACTTGAGGCTACAGAAGAAAGTGATTGGCTAAAATTTATTAAAATACTAGATAAAGAAAAAATAAAGTTTGACCTAATTATTAATACAATAGGAATTTTACATGATGAAGAAAATAAAATAATTCCAGAAAAATCAATAAAAAATTTTAATGCAAATTCATTCATACAAAACGTTAAAGTAAATACTTTAGTAACTGCTCTGTGCATAAAATATATGACTGATTATTTTTCTAAAAATAATAAAGTGATATTGGCAAGTTTAACAGCAAGATTAGGTAGCATTAGTGATAATAATATTGGAGGTTGGATATCTTATAGAGCATCTAAAGCAGCACAGCATATGATAATTAAAACAGCGAGCATTGAAATCAAAAGAACTAATAATAAAATGATAATTGTTGGGCTGCATCCAGGTACCGTAGAAACAAAATTATCTAAGCCCTATTTAAAATCTGCAAGTAAAATTTTTGATACTAATGAGAGCGCAGAAAAACTTCTAGAAGTAATTTATAATTTAAGTAATACAGATACTGGTAATATATATGACTACTCAGGTAGAATTATTCCCTATTAATATAAGTAGCTCTATTACCAAGTCTCTATATCAGGACGTATCTCTACATCAAAAGACCATGCAGACCTTTCTTGTTTTGCTATATGATAAATTTCCTCTGCAATATCTTCTGGTTGTGTAAAAATTATATCTGGCTGATTTATTTGTTTTTCTATTCTAGTTCTTGTCCAAGGAGTATTAATAGAAGCATCAACAATCAAGTATGATACATGTATGCCTTTTGGTCCAAAATCTCTTGCTAAAGATTGAGCTAAAATTCTTTGGGCTGCCTTAGTTGGAGCAAAATATGGAGTATTAGCAATTCCTCTTTTAGCAGCAGTATTTCCAGTTACAATAATAACTCCTTTTTTAGCTTTAACCATATCCGGCAATAATGCATGGGCTAAATACATCAAGGAAGTCGTATTGATTCTAAAATTTTCTTCTAACCATTCTGGTTTACCATTTAATAATGTTTCAAAATTTCCTTTTACTGCGTTATGAATCAAAACTTCAGGAGCTCCCATTTCTTTTTTTACTTTAGCACATACCTCTTTCAAATGATCAATATTAGATACATCGCATACATAACCTTTTGATCCATCTAATTCTTTTTCAAACCTTTCTAATCTCTCTGCAGACCTAGCTAACATTGCAATTCTATAACCTTCTTTGGAGAATTTTTTAGCAGTATATCCTCCTGTACCTTCACCTAATCCAGTAATCATACAAATAGGTTTTGTATTTGACATAATATTCTCCTAAAATAGTTAATTACAAATTACAAAAATTAACTATAATTAAAAAAAAATGATTATCAATAAATATAATAGAGATGTAATTCAATGCATAGCTCATTAGACATTAAAGATAGGCTTCAAAGTCTGATAATTAATCAAGAAACTGATTATGCTAAAAGTATATATAAAAACCCTGTAAAAGAATATATAGATGTAAAAAGATCTATAACTGAAAAAAGAATTATATTTGAAGAATCACCGATATGCATAGGTACTTCAGCATTGGTTCCAAATAAAGGTGATTGGTTTACAGTTGATATAGGTAATAAATCAATTTTAGTAGTTAGAAATAATAAAACTGAAATCAGTGCCTATTTAAATATCTGTAGTCATCGTGGCGCAAAATTAGTAGAAGGAAGTGGAACAAAAGCTTATTCATTTAAATGTCCTTATCATTCCTGGGTATACACCTTAGGTGGAGAACTAAAGGCTCGACCTAGAGAAAATGCATTCGAAGAAATACATAAAGACAAATGTGGTTTACAAAAATTTGAACTAGATAATCACCAAGGGTTTTTATGGCTTATTATGAATAAGAAGGCAAAAAACAAGCATTCTTCCAATAAAACTGACTTAAATTAATTACTCAAGAATTACGATTTTACTAAGTATCACCATTTTAAATCAATTAAAATAAACCCAAAATTAAATTGGAAGTTAGCAGTAGATACTTTCTTAGAGCTATATCATATAGATGAACTTCATACTAAATCTCTAGCTCCCATTATAAAAAATGATCTGCAAATATTTGATACCTATGGTAAAAATATCAGAGTAATAGGAGCAAGGCATTCTGCAGTAAAATTAAACAGAGTTTTAAAAAATCAAAGAGAGTTTGATATTCATACAATACAACTGCGAATACTCTTTCCTAATACTGTTTTAGTCTGTCATCCTGAGCATGTAGAAGTATGGCATATACTTCCTAAAGATGAGGTTAATGAATGTGAAGTGTCGTTTTCTCTATATACTAAGGAACTATTCTCTTCAAAAAGTGCTGTAAGACATTGGGACAATAATTTTAATTTAGCTTTAGATGCAGTTATGAAAGAAGATTTTCCCTTAGGAGAAAACGTGCAAAAGGGTTTTTATGCAGCCCCTAAACGAAAAATTCTTTTTGGAAAAAATGAACCAGCACTTCAACATTTTCATAAACAAATTAAATTAGCTCTTAAATTATCGGCTTAGAGTTCATATGATAAAATCTATATATATAATATTAATATTCTTATTTATTACACCTAATATATCTCATGCTGAATCTATTGATTATTATGATTTTGAATGTGTCGGTGTATTACGTATGAAAGATTCTAGCACAATCGCTAATTGGGAAATAAATTTTATTACTGCAAGTAGAGCTACTCTTAACATTTATTACGATAAAAAGAAACGTTCCGCTGATTTGAGAATATCTATACAAAAAAATAAAGACTTCTATGGCAATGGTAAATGGAGAGCTCAAACCGGCCAAGGGGGAAGGTTTATAGGACTTAAGTATATAGACACGAGTAAAAAATTATTTTTAGGAGGTGCTAATGCGCAATTTAGGGCAGAAGGTGAATGTAAAAAAAATAAAAAAGAGTTAAAAATTACAGACATAGCAAGTATTCTTAAATTAATCAGAGAAAGAATTTTCATTATTAAAGAACATAGTAAATACTCCTTAAATCACCCTGATGATATAGATAATATAATAAGGCATTTAAAACATACATGCCACGCAATTGACCCCAGTTTAGTCAAAGAAAGACCAATGCCTGCTGGCGAGAAAGGACTAAATCAAATGTTAAAAGATATAGAAAATGAGAATGATTTAATAAAAAAAATTAAAATTGTTTCTAGTAATTCTATAGATAAATGTGAAAAATATCTTTATTCTTGGGAGAAGAGTGAAGAATTACTAGAAATCGCTAATTATATACATTTGCAATTTGATAATTTTTACAAAGATTTAGAGAAAAACTGATTAAAAATTAAGTTTATTACTTAATTTCATTGTTATAATTTTATGAACTTTATCTTTCTGATCTTGCGTTAAAAAACTGTACATAGTTTTTTTATTGCTAATAGCATTTAAATTTCCGTCTCTTGATAGTTCCTCTACAATTAAATAAGAATTAATTAATCTATCATTATTATTCTTATTTGCTGGCCCGGCATTTGATTGCATCAATGTAACTAAAGTAAATAAAGATACTAAGCCTATAATCTTACACATATTCATTAGTGAAAACCCCTTTTTAAATAATTATTAACTTTATTACGCAAATTCTGTAATAATAGATCAAATATATTATTAAAGTATACGAGGAGATAAAAAGTTGATTAAAGCCTTATTATTCGATGTGTTTGGAACAGTTGTTGATTGGAGAACATCTGTAATAAATGAATGTCTAGAATTAGAAAAAAATACTGGTATTAAGGGAAATTGGGTAAAACTAACTGATATGTGGCGTCAAAATTATATGCCTTCCATGGATAAAGTCAGAAATGGAGAAAGAGAATGGGTAAATTTAGATACTCTTCATAAAGAATCTTTAATTAAAATATTAAAAGAATTAAATATTAATGGTTTATCTGAGAAAAATTTAAATCATTTAAATACTGCTTGGCACAGATTGTCTCCATGGAGCGATACAGTTGAAGGCCTTAATTTACTTAAATCTAATTACTCAATATCTACATTATCTAATGGTGGTATAGATTTATTAACTAATATGGCAAATAAACAAAAATTACCTTGGGATAATGTGTTTTCTGCAGAAACATTTATGCATTATAAACCAGATTCAGAAACATATTTGGGGGCTGTGGAAAAATTAAATTGCGAAACACATGAAGTTATGTTGGTTGCAGCTCATAATAAAGATTTATTATCTGCAAAAAGTTATGGATTAAAAACAGCTTTTGTTGTTAGAGCAACGGAATATGGTGCAAATCAAGATTTTGATTTAAAAGCTGAAAACGAAATAGATCTTTCTGCAACAGATTTTATTGATCTTTCCTATAAATTAACTTTATATAATAATAACTTATAAAAGGAGTAAAAAATGAAAGTTTTTGTAGTTGCCACTAGAAACCAAGAGAGACCTGCAGAAGATTTTGCATCACTTATGGACCCAGAAGCAGATCATGCATTAAAATTGTATAAAGAGGGATTTGTTAGAGAGATATACAGTAGGACTGATGGAAAAGGTGCACTTGTTGTAGTAGAAGCTGAAAATGAAAAAGCTGCTTTAGATAAATTATCGCATCTTCCTTTAGCAAAAGCAGGATTATTATCATTTGAAGCATATGGAACAACAGCCTATAGAGGTATTATAAGAGGTATATGAAAGAAAAGAGGTAATTATGCTAAAATTATATCATTGTCCAAATGCTAGGTCTATGCGATCACTTTGGTTATTATATGAATTAAATATTGAGTTTGAGTTAATAGAGATGCCTTTTGACCAAAAATATACTCGCTCTCCAAAATACTTATCTATACACCCCTTAGGAAGAGTTCCATGTTTAGTTCATGACGACGTCACATTATATGAGTCAGGAGCTATTTGCCAATATCTATGTGAAGTATTTGATAAAGAAGATAAGTTAGGCAGAAGTTTAATGCATAAAGAACACACTGAATGGTTACAGTGGCTTCATTATGCTGAAACAATTGCTGTACATGGAGCATCACTGGTACAACAAAATATAATAATTGCAGAAGAGTTGCGTTCACCTGTAGTAATTAAATTAGAATCCCGAAGATTAGAAAAAGCGTTAGAAGTATTAGATAATCATCTTAACGGAAGAGATTATTTACTAAAATCAGGATTCTCTGCTGTAGATACATCAGTAGGATATAGTATTCATATGGGAAGTATGTTTGTAAAAATATCAGCTTTTAAAAATGTTGAGAATTATTATCATAAATTAATAAATAGAGAGGCCTTTAAAAGATCTCTACCTAAAGACGTAAATGATCCACTAGCAAAGATTGAGGTATAAATATGAGTATAGATGAAACACCCCTTACACCTTCACCTGACGCAGATCCAGAGATTGGAAGAATTACAACTTCCTTATCAGAAAAAATATTTTACATTGGAATTGATAGACCAACAAAATTAAATGGTTTTACACCTGAGATGTTTCAACAAATGGCACAAGCTTTCACAGAATATGAAAATAATTCGGAGGCTTTATGTGCGCTTGTTTTTAGTCATGGCCCTCATTTTACAGCAGGAATAGATCTTCCAAAAATTGCTCCATATATGAAATCTGGCAATAGAGAATATTTGCATCCTAAAGGCTTAATAGATCCTCTTGGGCTTAAGGGAATCATTAGGACTAAGCCAGTGGTTTGTGCAGTAAGAGGAATAACTTTTACTTACGGAGTAGAATTATCATTAGCCTGTGATGTCACTATTGCTGCAGATAATTGTAGATTCTCTCAATTAGAAGTTTTAAGGGGAATAATGCCTACCGGAGGGGCAACAATTAGGTTTGTACAAAGAGCAGGATGGGGAAATGCTATGAAATATTTATTATCTGGCATGGAATTTAATAGTGAAGAAGCATTAAAAATGAATATTGTGCAAGAAGTAGTTCCAGCAGATAAAGTTTTTACTCGTGCAAAAAAAATTTCAGGAAATATTGCTTCTGCCGCCCCGCTAGCTGTCAAAGAAACTATTAAAAGCGCAAAAATTGCATTAGAACAAGGAAGAGAATCTGCAGTATCAGAATTTGATTCCGTTCAAGAAATGTTAGCATCATCTAATGATGCAAAAGAAGGTGTAGAGTCTTTTAAAAACAAACAAAAGCCTAATTTTAAAGGTAACTAATAATACCGCATCGTCACTTCACCTAGTGCATCAAATTTAGCAGAAATTATAGTATTTTTTTCTGCAAATATTGGTTTATCTAGAGTATTCCCTGTAGTGATAATCTCACCAGTCTTTATAAATTTTCCTCTTTGTATAAGTTTATTGGCTAACCAAGAAATAGAATTTAATGGATCACTTAAAACGTTACTTCCTCTGCCTGAACATATTAACTTATTATCTACATACAAGTTTATCTCTGAATTTAACCTATCATAACTTTCCCAATCTGCTAAGGTTTCTCCCTTAACCAAGCAAGAATGAACTCCGTTATCGGCTATAGTTTCTAGTGCTTTTATTTCCCACCCTTTTTCATACCTAGCATCTACAATTTCTATTACGGGAAATATTGCTTTAATATATTTCTTAATATTTACTTTATTGTAGAGCTCTCCAATATCTATAATATCTTCTTTAATTTCGAAGCAAAGTTCAGGCTCTATAATGGGTTTATTCATGTAAAGTGAAAGTTCTAATTTAGGGCTTTTATATGTTGTCTCTGAAAACATCACTCCAGAAAATGGTTCAGTCATTCCGGAAAACTTTTGCGCCATTTCTGTTGTACAACCTACCTTCCAGCCTATAGAATTTAGACTAAAACTTTTTACAACTTCTTCTTGGAATAAATACGCTTCTTCTACATCTACAGGCATATTATTTTCTAGATCAGGAACGAGAATATTATTTTTGCGAGAATTAATTATACTTTTAACTTTTTCTTCTATCATTTAACTATCCTCGTCCTAAGTATGGTTGAGTAATAGGGAGAATTACAGATCCTAAAATATTTACATTAGGAGACATAGTCAGCATAGTGACTGCTAATTTTCCTAAATCTTCTAATAATACAAAACCTTCTTTTTCCCTTTTAGGAATTTCATCTTTACTTATTATATTCGTTGCTACATTTCCTGGATGAATAACACTAACAGCCACTCCATGATCTCTTCCATCCAATGCAAAAGCGCGCGTTAACCCTTCTATACCAAACTTACTAGATGTATAGGGAGCATTTAATGGTCTTCCCATTTGCCCAGATATACTTCCTATATTTATTATTCTTCCTGATTTTTGATTTACCATTATTTTCATAGCGTCTCGAGCACATAAGAATGCACCATTCAAATTGATATCTATTACTTTTTTCCATGATTCATAAGATAATTCGTAAGCTTTTTCTTTAAAAGATGTTCCTGCATTATTAATTAAAATATCTAATTTTCCATGATTTGACATAATAGTTTCATAGACCTTTGCAACTTGGGGCTCTATAGTAATATCACATACCATTATTTCAACTCCTGAACCTAATTCCGCTTGAGCTTGCAAAAGTTTAGATTCAGTTCTACCAATAATAATTACTTTTGCACCTTCTGCCAACATCGCTCCTGCAATAGCTTTACCTATTCCTGTTCCTCCACCTGTAACTAAAGCAATTTTAGTATCTAGAAGCATATATCTATCCTCTACCTAAGTATGGTTGCGTAATAGGTAGAATTACAGAACCTAAAATATTCACATTAGGAGACATTGTAAGCATCGTAACCGCTAACTTTCCTAGATCTTCCAAAGGAATTAAACCTTCCCTTTCAGAAACTTCTTCTCTTCCTTTCCATATATTTGTAGCAGCATTTCCAGGATGAATAACACTAACGGCTACTCCATGCTCTCTTCCGTCTAATGCAAAAGCGCGTGTTAATCCTTCAACAGCAAATTTAGTTGCTGTATATGGAGCATTTTCAGGCCTTCCCATTTGTCCAGATATGCTTCCGATATTAATTATTCTCCCTGATTTTTGACTTACCATTATTTTCATAGCTTCTCTTGCACACAAAAAAGCTCCATTCAAATTAACATCAACAACTTTTTTCCACTTTTCATAGCTCATTTCATAAGCTTTACCGCGTGCTGCCATGCCAGCATTATTAATTAAAATATTTAGTTTCCCGTAATTTGTCATTATAGTTTCGTAAACTTTATTAACCTGTGATTCATCAGTAACATCGCATACCATTATTTCACAACCTGAGCCTAATTCTGTTTGCGCTTCAAGTAAAACTTCTTCTTTTCTGCCAACAATTACAACTTTAGCCCCTTCTGCAAGCATAGCTTTTGCAATAGCTTTACCAATTCCAGTTCCTCCACCTGTCACTAGTGCAACCTGATCTGATAAACTCATACGCCTTCTCCTTAAATAAGTTAAATATTACTTTTTATATTGAAAAATAATATTATAATAATATTTCAATTATTCATAACTAAAAGGTTTAATTTATTATGGCAAAAATTTTTGATAGCACCATGTTAGTAGAAACAGATTGGTTAGAAAAAAATTATAACAATTCTAATATAAGAATATTTGATTGTACTGTATGGCTTAATCCTCACCCTAATAAAATTTATGAAATTGAATCTGGAAAAAAAGATTATGATGAAGCACATATTCCTAATTCTGATTTTTTAGACATGGGTGAAATATCTATAAAAAATACGCCCTATCCTTTCATGATGCCAGATAGTGTAACATTTGATGATGTAATGTCCTCAAAAGGAGTTGGCCCTGATACTCATGTAATTTTATATAGTAGGGTTAATATTCAATGGGCAACAAGAGTGTGGTGGATGTTAAGAGCGATGGGATTTAATAATGCTTCTATTTTAAATGGGGGATTTGATAGATGGAAAGCAGAAAATAGAAAAATCATAAATACTCCAATTCAATATCCAAAAAATAATTTTATAAGTAAACCTATAACTGAATGTTTCTGTACGAAAGAGGAAGTAGAAAAGCATTTAACTAATAAAAATGTATCGATAATCAATGCGTTAAGAAGTACACTGCATGATGGTACTGATTCTGTAGATTATGGACGACCAGGGCATATTAAAAATAGCATAAATATTCCTAGTTTGGAAATGGTAGATTCCAATACTAATTTATATAAACCATTAGAAGAATTAGAAAAAATATTTGAAACACATGAAATTTTAAATAAAGAAAAAGTTATCGCATATTGTGGAGGTGGGATAGCTGCTACAAATATTGCTTTTGTACTTACGGCTCTAGGGTATGACAATATTACTGTATATGATGCTTCACTATCTGAATGGGCAAAAAATAATAATTTACCCATGTCCATAGACTAGTATTTATTTTTGTGTAAAATACATCATTATAAAAATATAGGAACTGCATATGCTTTCAGATAATCAAATAGCAGAATATAATAAAAATGGTTTTGTAATATTAGATTATAAATTAGCTAAAGAAGAACTTGATGAAATAAAAGTTTATCATGACCTTTTATTAAATAAACATCCAGAATTTAGAGACTATTGTCCAACACTTTTAAAATATAATTTAGACTTCTTAAAATATGCAAAAAAACCAGAAATATTGGATTGTGTAAAACAAGTAATTGGTCCTAACTTAGCTATTTGGAATCAAAGCTTTTTTGCCAAGCCTGGTATAAATGGAAAAGCAACCCCCTGGCACCAAGATGGTGAATATTGGCCTATAAGGCCATTAGCTACATGTACAGTTTGGCTGGCGGTTGATGATTCTAATGAAGAAAATGGCTGTCTAAAATATATTCCTGGATCTCATAAAAGAAAAGCTACAAGAAAACATAACACAAATAACGATATTAATTATACTTTAAATCAAGAGATAGATCCGAGTGAATATGATGAAAAAGATGCATTTAATTTGTGCTTGGAAGCAGGACAAATGGCCCTTCATGATGTTTTTATTATACATGGTTCTGGAACAAACACTTCTCCTCATTCTAGGCGAGGAATGACAATGCGTTATATGCCTACATCCTCTACATTTGACAGACAACTAGCTGAGGATCATGCTGAAAAATTCAAATTGGACCATCAACATAGAACTTTATTTTTGATGGGTGGTAAAGATGAATCTGGAACAAATGATTTTATTATTAGAAGCTAATTTATATATTAATAAATTTATTTACAATTAAGGAAGTATATAATTTCTCATTTATCAGCAAAACCAACAGTGCAGATAGATAATGCATTTGTAAAAGTTACTGAATGGTTTTTTCCTCCTAATTCAGAAACTGGACCCCATATTCATCAAATGGACTATGTTGTAGTTCCTATGACAACAGGAGAACTTACTATAGTTGATGCAGAAGGAAATTCATCTCGGGCCAAACTTATTAATGGACAATCCTATTCTAGAGAAATGGGAGTTAATCATAATGTAATTAATAAGAATGATTTTGACTTTACATTTATCGAAATAGAATTAAAGAAATAAGTATTTTAACTTAGTTTAGACTTAATCTCCAAAGATAATAAAGAAACTATGCAATAGCCTGTAAAATAGTAAAAACCTACTTCTATAGATGCATCTAACATACCAGACGCTTTACTTCCTAAATAAGCAATAAAAACTCCTACAGCAAAAACATCAGCCATAGACCATCTACCTATTCTAAAAATAAAATTATGAGCAGAAGTTTTTTTGTCAACTTCCCCAAAAAAGAAAACCCATAAAATTACTATTCCTTTAAATACAGGTATCATGACACTAAAAAATAATATTAAAAATGCTACTAAAAGGTATCCTCCTTCATATAAAGTATCAACAGCTTGAAGAATAGATTGTTTGTACTTAAAAACTTCTTGGCCTGCATATTCTGCAGAAATTTTAAGCATTGGTTCAGTAACACCTAAATATAAAAGGATAAAAGAAGAAATAAGTAATACAAAGGATATTGTATTTCTAGTACTGAATGGAATTATATTAAGCTTAAATAAACTATTCATGTAATCTCTCCTAACCCTATTAATAATTATAATAATAATAAATATATAAAATAATAAATCTACAATTATATAATTATTATTTTATAGAAATACTTGGCAAAATACATTTACGTTGGTATAGAGATAGAAATATGTTCCGCGGTAGCTCAGTGGTAGAGCAATCGGCTGTTAACCGATCGGTCGTAAGTTCGAATCTTACCCGCGGAGCCATTTAATATCATGATATTGCTATGTTATTATGTTTATTTTTATAAAATTAGTTTAATGTAAAAATTTAGATATAAGAATTTACTTTT
>JAQWRB010000040.1 GCA_029243935.1 Alphaproteobacteria bacterium | reverse complement strand
TTTACTTCAACTTAAAGGGAAAAAACAAATTCATGAAGTGTATGTAAATAATATTGAAGAGGCTATTGCTGCTGAAGAGGCAGGTATGGATATGATTTGTACTGCCTATGACATGCCACATCATGGAATATATGGAAAACTTGAAGATGTTAAACGAATTAGAGAAGCTGCTCCAAACACCCATCTAATGAGTGCAGCACCTGAAAAATCATACGCTACCGAAGATGAAGCTGTAAGGGCTGCTTATAAATTAATGTCAATAGGCTGCGATTCTTTTTATACTAATAACAGTTCAAATATAATTAGAGCACTTTACAGAGAAAAAGTTCCTGTAATTAGTCATGTGGGTTTAATACCTGGTCATGCAAATTGGATAGGTGGTTTTAGAGCAATTGGTAAAACTGCGGCAGAAGCTGTGGGGGTATTGGAACACGCTATAGAATTAGATGACGCTGGAGCCATAGCAGTTGAATTAGAAGTAGTACCTACGAAGGTGGCTGAAATTATTACAAAAAAAGTTAAACTGTTAACGATATCAATGGGAAGCGGATCACTATGTGATGGTCAATATTTATTCTCTCAAGATATATTGGGTTATAACACCGGTCACATACCAAGACATTCAAGAATTTACAGAAACTTTAATAAAGAGTTTGATCGACTGCATCAAGAAAGAGTTTCAGCGTATAAAGAATTTATTTGTGATACTGAAAATAAAAAATTTGATGATCCAAAAATTACAGTATCAATAAATGCAAAAGAGTATGATCAATTTCTAAACTTTGTTGAAAAAAAATGAGCCTTAAACTCTATCTTTAGCGCCAGTAATCAAAGCATGTAACTTTCTTATATGCTTAATAAATTCTCTTTTTTCTTATTTTTTTTATTTTTCCATATCTGTTTAAGAATTTCTATATGGACTGATAAAATTGATGCCTCGACTTCATCTGTGTGAGGCTTAATTAAGTTATGAAATTTTGGAAGTTTATGGAATGGCACACTGGCGTATAAATGATGCTCAATATGGTAAGGCATATTCCAATAAAGAAATTTTAAAAATGCGCTTGGAAAAGATGTTCTAGTATTATGTATCATGTCCGCTGTTTCATCTTTTCCTGTATGCTCTACCATTCTTACTAATCTTAAGAAAGGCTCGCCTAGTATTCTTGGTATAAACCAATAAATAAGAAAAAAAGTTGAACTAAAATAAATTGAAATAAAGATTATTAAAATGTATCCAATTGACATCATTCTTGATTCAAATATCAATGATTTGATTTCACTTTCTGGAATATAGTTTTTTTCAGATTCACTTGTTTTACCCAAAGAATGTCTAAATAAGTTTTCTATTATTCTAATCCATAAAGTAAAACTGGTTACATGCTTAAGATAATCGATATATCCTGAGGGAAAATCAACTTTATCAGGATCTTTTTCTGGATGTTGTGTAAAAGTATGATGCGCCATGTGTCTATATCTTCCATTTAGAAAAGATCTTAGAAGCACAAAACCTATAAAATAACCTACAATTTCATTTAATCTCTTATTTTTAAAAGCAGATTTATGTATACACTCGTGAAGTCCAGCATATAGAAAAGCTATGAAACTTCCATGAGCTGTCATTACTAATATCTTAAGGAATATATTTGCTGAAAAATGGATTAAAATCCCCGAGAGCAGTATTAGTCCTAAATGTATACAAAGATGTATTATACCACTAATATTATTTCTTTTCAAAAAAGGTCTTAATTTGTCTTTAGAAATTAACTTTGAACCATGATAGGGCCATTGATATTCTGTATTAATTTCCATCTTAAAACTTAAATAATATTTAAATTATATTTATCAAATATATTTTATGAATACAAAATATGCTTATTAACTATGTTTTGGAAATAGAGTCTATTTGATAAGAATATAGATTTATGATAATTAACATATTCATGAAAAAATTATATACTTGGGGAGGTAAGTTTGCTGACAGAAATCTTACTGTATCAGATTTATTAGAAAACAAGGGTAAGAAAAAATTCCTACAAACAACTGCCACTAATATTGAAGAAGCTTCAGCTGCTAAAGAAGCGGGCATAGATATGTTATTGTGCAAATCACCTTTTATAGATGAAATAAGAAAGGGAGCGCCGGATATTTTTTTGACTGCAACTATAGATCTTGCTTTATTTCCAACAACTACTGAAGTTTTAAATGAAGCATTTCGTGCAATGTCAGTAGGCGCTGATCAAATTTATACTGCAAGGGGTCCACACATAGTTGAAATGTTATCTAAGGAAGATATTCCTGTTATGTGCCACTTGGGATTAGTGCCAAGAAAATCATCATGGAAAGGTGGTTTAAGGGCAATTGGAAAGACTGCGGAAGAAGCTTATAAATTATTTAATGAATTCAAAACAATGGAAAGTGCTGGAGCTTTTTCAGCAGAGTGTGAAATTATTTTAGAAGAGGTAATGCTAGAAATAAGTAAAAAAACATCTCTAATTACCAGTTCTTTAGGCTCTGGTTTAAGCGGAGATATAATTTATTTATTTCAAAATGATATCTGTGGGGAGCAAGAAAATATTCCAAGACATGCAAGATCTTTTGGAAATATTCTAAAGTTAAAGAATGAAATTTATAGAGAAAGAGTTAATTCTATAAAAAGTTTTAAGTCTGCCGTTCAAAATCAAACATTTCCGAAGAGTAATGAGCTTGTAAATATTAATAAAAAAGAGCTTGAAGCATTTAAAAAATTAATTTCTTAATTTTTTAGTTTCATAATATAGTTTTTATCTATATTTAAATATTTAATTTAGGTAAAAACTATATGAAATATATTAATTTTAGCCAATTGAGATCTTTTCATGCCGTAGCTAAAACTGAAAGTATTACTCTTGCTGCAAAGCTGTTAAACATAAGTCAACCTACTATTACAAAACAGATACAGCTATTAGAAGAATTCTATTCTATTAATGTAATAAACAGGCATGCCCGTGGTATTTCTCTTACAGATTTAGGGCGAAAACTTTTTGAAATAACATCTGGAATTTTTGAACTTGAAGAGCAAGCTATTCAACTTTTTTCTTCTAACCTTAACATACATAAAGGGACTTTAGTAACTGGTACTTCAGGAACTTATTATATTATTAAACTAATAAAAGAATTTAAAAAATTACATCCAGGAATTGAATTAAAAATTATTTCAAGTAATTCAAATGAAATTTTAGATAAATTATATAATTTTCAAATAGATTTAGGCGTCATTGGAAAGCCCCTTAAGGAAAATTTTAAGTCAGACTTATATCATATCCCTTACTTAAAACAAAAAATTGTAATTATTGCTGGTAAAGGTAATAAGTTTTACAACAATAAAACAATTAAGTTACATGAATTAAATGGAACTAATTTCATTAATAGAGAAACTGGATCTGAAACCAGAAGGGTTTTTGAAGAAAATTTAAGCAAAGCTTCAATTAATGTAAATACAATTATGTAAGTAAGTAGAACTACGATGGTTCAAGCTGTTAAAGAAAATATTGGACTTGGTCTTATATCTGAGCCAGAATTTGATAACTATAAAGATATAAAAAAAATCCATATAGAAGATTATGATATTTTTACTCAAGCTTATTTAGTATGTTTAAAAAAGAAAAAAACAGACAATTTGGTTAATGCTTTTATTGAAACTGCTAAAAAAATTATTTTAGAATAAGTAAATTTTTTTTTAATTTTTAATCGTAATTTTTTTTCCTAATGAATATTTACAGTTCATTTTAACTAAGCAAAATTTACAATACTAATAATATATTAATACTTTAGAGGTGAATAATTATTAGCATTAAAATTATATGTATAAAAACTAAACAATCAAATAGATTAGTATGATAAACATACATTAAAAGTATATATTTTTTTTAAGAGACTCTATAGAAAACTTTATTACAATATTATTTCAACTAATTATTTGAATTTGTTCAATCATTTCAATAAAATATCACAACAAATTACTAAAATATATATTTTTTGTGAATACTTCTCATTCATTTATTATATAATATTTTGTATAAATTTTTGTATAGGTTGAATTTTAATTTGTTATCTTTAACAAAAATTAAAAATATTAAGGGAGGTAATATGAAGTTAATTCGTAATTTAATTATAGGAATTACATTTTTGTTTTCAGCTAATTTATATGCTGCTGATATTCATAGTCATATAAATAATTTAATTGCTGAAAACCAAAAAGGTTGGAAAGAATTTAAAAATGAAGAATTGGGAAAATTTTTCAAGAAAGATGGATTTAGGGACTTTCTTGATGTTTACCCTGTTACATCATTGACTGGAGGTTTTGAATGGAAACCTGGTATGGGAAGAGAGTTTGAGGGACCTTTAAGCGGGTTGCCTATTAAAGCTCCATTTAGTGATTATATTCCAATTGCAGAAGGTCCAGTATTAAATGCAGACAAAACATACAGAATAGGTTTTGTTTACCATTGGGGTTTTCATCCATGGTTAATTAGTCTTGCGGACACTGCTGTTTATGAAGCTAATCTTCATCCCAATGTTGAAATAGAAGTATTAGATGCAGAGGGTGATGATAATAAAATGGGTCAAATGATTGATGACTTCATTGCAAAACAAATGGATGCTATTGTAATGTGGCCAGCAAGAGAAGCGCCTATGGGACCTCCAGTAGAAAGAGCTGAAGCTGCTGGTATTCCAGTGGTCAGTCTTGACAGAAGAGCCGCAGCTCCAAATATTAGTTCTGAAGTATTAGGAAACTTTTATGCTAATGGATTACAACAAGGTCTTTACTTAAATCATGTTGCTAATGGTGAAGGTAATATTGTTATGAACAGAAAACCTTTAGGAAGTACTGCTGACGCAATGAGATCGGGAGCATTCATGGAAGCTATCGGTAATTATAATTATGTTATCAGTGAGTCTATGCATACAAATAGCTCAAGAAAAGCTGCCTTTGAAGCTACTCAAGATGCTCTTCAAGCTCATGATGACGTTTCTGTAATTTTTAACACAGGTGGAGAAGAAGCTTTAGGTGCACTTGATGCAGTTTTAGAAGCTAATAGATTAAACTCAGCTCCT
>JAQWRB010000026.1 GCA_029243935.1 Alphaproteobacteria bacterium | reverse complement strand
CTTTAGCATTATTTAATTGGATCTGTTTGATACAAAGCACCGCATCAGAGGTTACTTTGCTTATATTGTATGGACATGTCCAGATAAATTAAAATTAGCCACAAAATCCGAGCGAACACAGAAATTTTCACAATTATGATTAAAAATTTTACTAGTGTGATCAAACGTGATCAATCAAATATAACGTTGGTCCAGTCATACTATTAAGAAAAGATTTGATACCTTTCCATCTAACAGCCATTCTTTAAAACGTGAATTAAGCTATCCATAGTTTAGCTTAACAAGTAAAATTCCTCAGTACATAGATGACATCTGATACAAAGATTACAAAGTAAATACTTAATTTAGAATTCAAGACGCTTATCGATTATATTGGTTTCTTTAGGTGGCTAGATATTATAGAAACAAACGATAATTATCACTAAAAAATATATTAAAAAATAACTAGATTGTTTATGCTAGATTACTCAAATTTAAAATCAAGTATGTGGTTTTCAGCCTGGGGTGTACTCATTGTTGCAGCAATATACTTTCGACCATTAATGCCCGTTGATGAAACTCGCTATGTTGCAGTCGCATGGGAAATGTGGCTGAGCAACAATTTTCTTGTACCTCAACTCAATGGCTCCACATACAGCCATAAACCACCGCTATTATTTTGGATAATAAATCTCGGATGGGGAATTTTTGGCATTAATGAATGGTGGCCAAGAATGGTGGCACCACTTTTCGGCCTTGCCTGCCTACCTTTAAGCGCTTTTATCTGCCGCAGGTTATGGCCAAAATCCCAGGCTTATTTTATTGTCCCGATAATACTCATTGGTACGTTTTATTGGGGTTTATATGCAACACTAACTATGTTTGATTTAATTATTACATTTTGGACTTTAATTGGAATTTTAGGAATAATTGATATCGGGAGTAACCGTCAGCTTCGTGGCTCCGTATTATTTACACTTGCTATTGGTTTCGGCGTGTTAACAAAAGGTCCAGTAATTCTAGTTTATCTCTTACCATCAGCTTTACTAGCTCCTTTCTGGACGGCAAATGAAAAAGAATTAAACTGGTTGAAATGGTATGCGGTAATTCTAGCCAATATAGTTGTGGGAACTGCTATTGCATTGTCTTTGGCTATACCCGCAGGGATAGCAGGAGGGGACGAATATCAAAATGCTATTTTCTGGGGTCAATCCGCCGGTCGTATCGTAAATTCATTTGCACATCGCGAGCCTTTTTGGTGGTATTTAGCGATTATACCTATTTTACTAATGCCCTGGTTATTATGGCCAAGTCTAATTCGAAAATTATGGCGAAACATTCGCAATAAACCGCAGACTAATGAAAAAAATGCTGGATTGCGACTTATTTTAATCTGGGCCATTTCAGCAATAACAATCCTTTCCTTCATAAGCGGAAAACAACCACATTACCTATTGCCTATTTTTCCGGCCATAGCTATCGCGGGGGCTATTCTTGTTTCAAGTCTTACCAAACAAGATTTTCTAGCAGGACGCATGGATATCCTTCCATGCGTCATACTTCTTTTTTTTGTTGGAACAATCATATCATCAGCTCCTGAAATAGGGTATCTACTAGATCTCTCAGAATGGACAACAGATATTAATCGTTGGTGGGCACTTCCACTAGTCGGGTTCGGAGCTATTATGTTTATCAAACCGCCAAAAAAAGGGTTTCGACGTCTACTTGCAATTTCAATAGTAAGTCCGGTTCTTATTGTTATTTTATTTGGTACGCTGAAACCAATAATGTCAAAAGGGTACGACCTCAGAAAAATTTCTATCTATTTAGGTACAGTGCAGCGTCAAGGATATATTGTGGCCAATTACGGCAAGTATCATGGTCAATTTCACTTCTTGGGAAAACTAGAACAACCTATAATTGAAACTGGGGATGGGAATATAAAGGAATGGCTATTCCAAAACCCCTTAGCAAAAATCATTTCTGTCCAAAAACAGATCAGAACGCAATCCCCAAAGCCTGATTTTATGCAGAAATATCGAGGTAAATATATTTTGGTATGGGATCGGGCAACCCTTATGAGACAACCCAGCCTAGCACAAAGAAACTAACTTCATAATTTTAGATCGCTAAATACCTGCCGCGCAACGGCTAAAGTAATACCTTTTTTCTCCACCAAAGCTATTTCATTAGCGCATTCGACAAATTTCCGTGCTTCGTCGAAAGAACGCTCGATCCGTTTAGTAATATACTCAATCACGTTAGTTTCAACTCTCACTTGTCGATCTGAAAATAACTTCACTAATACCACTTTGATTAAATCATCTTCTGGCATACCGATCCCGATTGCTTGTGCCGCTTTAACACGCGATGACAGATCAGCTAGTTTGAACTCCCAATTTATAGGATGGCTCTCAGCAGTGACTAACAAGTGTCCACCGCGTGTTACTAGGTTATTATAAAAATGGAAAAGAGATATTTCACTGAAGTTAACGAACGTATTAACACGGTTATCATCAACGACAAAAAATTTTTGAGAATCCAACAAGCTTGAAAAATTTGAAGTCTTAAT
>JAQWRB010000020.1 GCA_029243935.1 Alphaproteobacteria bacterium | reverse complement strand
TACCTTTTTTATATTTTCATTAGAAAGTGCCGAAAAAATATTTAATAAATTTACTGCTTCAGGTCTATTACAAATAATGTCCTCATTGAATATTTCTTCTTTCCCTAAACAAGATGGGTCTGGAAGCGGCAAAGGATCGGTTTTAGCTTTTCTTATTTTGTTAGAAATATCATCCGCACTATCTGTAAGATTTAATCTCGAATAATCAGAAGCATCTGATTTAGACATTTTATTTTTTCCATCTCGTAGACTCATAACTCTAGTGGCATTTCCCATAATCACAGGTTCAGTAATAGGAAAATAATCTTCCTTAAAGTCATTATTAAATTTTTGAGCTATATCTCTAGCAAGTTCTAGATGTTGCCTTTGATCATCCCCTACCGGAACATGCGTTGCATGATAAGCAAGAATATCAGCCGCCATTAAAACTGGGTATGTATATAAGCCTGCGGAAGCATTTTCTCTATTTTTACCGGCTTTTTCTTTAAATTGTGTCATTCTATTTAACCAACCTAAACGAGCCACACAATTAAAAATCCAAGCGAGCTCTGCATGTGCAGAAACTTGTGATTGAGCAAATATAATAGATTTTTCAGGATTTATTCCTGCAGCGATAAAAGAAGCGGCAACTTCGAATATATTATTTTTTAAAACTTTTGGGTCTTGCTTTACAGTAATTGCATGCATATCTACTACACAATAAATACATTCATGGTCATTTTGCAAGGATACGAAATTTTTTATAGCACCTAGATAATTACCTAAATGCAAATTACCAGTAGGTTGCACTCCTGAAAAAACTCTTCCCATACTTCACCTCATAATTAAGTTATAAACAAACTATAAAGCCTATTACCAGTTATATAAAATACTATTTATTATTATTTAATATGCTATTCGAAGTAAAATAACTTTTTATTCCAAATATATAACTAAAAGAAAAAAATATTGTAACCCCCATCAGTATAAATGATGATAATTTAAATATATTTATAAGCTTTGTAGGTATTAAATAGTTATTTAAATAAAATTTATTCAAAATATATAAGGATAAAAACATAATTATAGTTGTTAATATTATTTTAATGAAAGCAATAAAAAATAAATTTGATAATATATAAAAACGTCTTTTTATTAATATAAAAAATAATAATAAAGCATTAATGTATCCTGAAATACACAATGAAATTGCAATTCCTATATAACCAATTTTATTCATTAAATACCATGATAAAATAATATTTATAGCTGCACAAAATACAGCTATTTTAACTGGGGTTTTTGTATCTTGTCTAGCAAAAAAATTAGGGGAAAGAACTTTAATTAACATAAATGCAGGGATTGCTAAAGCATATATATTTAATGCATTAGATGTCGCAACTATATCAGATTCTATAAATGCTCCATATCCAAATAATGTAGATATTACCAAGTTGGATAAATATATAAGAGCAACAGAAGAAGGAAGGGAAAAAAATATTGTCAATAAAATTGCTCTTTCCTGAACCAAATTTTGTTTTTCCATTTGTCCTAGACTAATTTTTTTTGCTAGATCAGGTAAAAGAGCTGTACCTATTGCTATACCTATTATACCTAATGGCAATTGTGCTATCCTATCTGAATAATACAACCAAGATATAGCACCTGGTATCTGACTTGCAAAAATAGAGCTTACTAGTAAATTAACCTGAGTAATACCAGCACCAAAAGCTCCAGGTATAAATCTTTTTATAAATAATTTTATATCATTATCAATTATTGGATATGAAATACTAAATGCTAATCCATTTCTATAATTTACCCAAGCCAAAAACAACATCTGACATATGCCAGCTATTAAAACTGACCAAGACATCATAATTCCAACATCCCTTGAAGCATATCTAGAAACAATAAGTGCTATTATTAGAAAAGCATTTAATATTACAGGAGCAGCAGCTCCAGACCAAAACTTTCCATTTGTATTTAGGCAAGCCGCAAATAAAGAAGTAAATATTATAAAAATCAAATAAGGAAAGAT
>JAQWRB010000005.1 GCA_029243935.1 Alphaproteobacteria bacterium | reverse complement strand
ATTGCAATAAATGTTATACTTTTCTTCCTGTTTATCTGTTATATAATAATCTAAATTTGTTTTATTAAAATATTTCTCAATTTGAGTTTTATATTGTTCTAATGTAACAACATAAAATTTTATTGATTTATAATCATTGTTTAATAATTTATCAGAATTGATAAAAACTGGCATTAATTTTTCAATTTCTCCTAGTCTACTACCGGGAAGGAGTGCAATTTTTTTAATACTATTATTTTTTAAAGACTTTTCCATGTAAAACCTATTATTAATAAATTTACTATCAAAAGCTATAGAATGTCCTACAAAAGTAGTGTTTAAACCCTCTTTTATGAAAAATTGTTTTTCAAATGGAAATAATACTAATAAATGATCTAAATATTTAGCTATTTTTTTAGCTCTATAACTTTTCCAGGCCCATACAGATGGAGCAACGTAATGAATTTGTTTAATATTTAATTTTTTTATACTTTTTTGAAGTCTAAAATTAAATCCTGGAGCATCAATTGTGATAACAATATCTGGTTTAATTTCTATAATTTTATTTTTTGCTAATTTTAGCAGCTTTAAAATTCTAGGTATTTTTGATAATACCTCAAATATTCCCATTATAGATAATAATCTTATATCAAAAATAGAGACTAATCCTTGGGCGGCCATTTTATCTCCACCAACTCCATATATTTCAATATTATTATTGGTTAACCCTCTAAGTTGTATTAATAAATCTCCTCCTAAAATATCACCTGATAGTTCTCCAGCAATTATAAATATTTTAATTTTTTTATCTATTAATAGGCTTTTTTTAGATTCCTTCAATAAATAAACTTTCTTTATCTGCATAAGATATTACATCATTATAGTTTAAAATTAATATTTCATTACTTTCTATAGCAATGCCAGCTAATCCTGCATCTTTAACAGCTTTTATTGTATTGATTCCAACTACAGGGCGATCTATTCTTTTATCTTGCATGGGCTTTATAACTTTTATTAAAACTCCCCCAATTTTTTCTTTCTTTAATAATAATGAACGCTTTATCATATTATCTGTACCCTCTGCTGCTTCAACGGCTAAAACTAAGCCATTTTCTATTATAATAGATTGTCCAATATCATTGGCACCTATAATCTTTGCAATTTTAAATCCTGTGAGTATATCTTTTTTATTTTGTACATTGGCTTTAAATTTCCCTAATAAACCTTTAGGACACAATAAATTTGGCAATATTTCTTCTGGAGAAATAATAATAAAACCCTCTTTTTCAAGAGCCTTTGTAAGTTTAGAAAGTATACTATTATCTCCACTTACTTTAGAACTAATTGTGGCTAAAAACTTTGCTGTCCATAAATCTGGAATAATATTTTTTAATGAGGGTCTCTCAATAGCACCTACCATTAATATGTGTTTTACTTCTATGTCTTTGACAAACTTTATAGCACGTCCCATTTTTGACAAACTAACAACAAAATCTGGTTTATATTTTTTTGATAATTCTTCTGCATGCCCGTCTATAATAATAAGACAAAATTCACGTCCCAAATTTTTACATTCCTCAATTAAATAAAAAGGAATGTCACCATTACCTGCAATTATAGCTAGCTTAGGTATTTTTGTTTCCATTTCTGGGTTGACAGATAGCACGACTAGCATTTCCTTCAATAAATTTAACAATATCCATTACCGGTTCATTTTTTTTGAACTCATCAGAAACATCTTTTAATCTTTCCTGTATTGTTCCTTCTGGTGCAAAAAGTAAACGATATGCTTTTCTTAAATTATGTATAACCTCTCTAGAAAAACCTCTTCTTTTTAACCCTATTATATTTAAACCTGATAGATATGCCCTATTTCCTATTACAGAACCATATGGTATTACATCACTTTCTAATGCAGTAAGACCTCCAACCATTGCATGGCAACCTATCCTAACAAATTGATGAACTCCACTTAAACCTCCTAATATAGCAAAATCATCTACTATAACATGTCCTGCTAAAGCAACATTATTAGCTAAAATAATATTATTTCCTAAAATACAATCATGCGCAACATGTGATCCAATCATTATAAGACAATTATTTCCTATTTTTGTAAGTAAGCCTCCACCATCTGTACCAGGATTCATTGTAACATGTTCCCTAATTACATTATTATTTCCAATTACTAGTTGAGAAATTTCTCCTTTAAACTTTAAATCTTGAGGAGGATTACCTATGACTGAAAAAGGATAAATTGTGCAATTACTACCTATTTCTGTATGACCAGAAATTATTACATTAGACTTTAGTTCAGTATCTTTATTAATTGTAACATTAGGTCCAACTATACAATATGGCCCAATTATTGCAGATTGATGAATATCTGCTTTCTTATCTACAATAGCAGTGCTATGTATATTACTACTCATTTATTATCTGCCATTATCATAGCTGATATTGTAGCTTCTGTTACTAATTCATCGTCTACATAACCCATGCATTTAAACTTCCATACATTAGATCTATTTCTAATTTTATTTACATGAAGCTTTAATTGATCTCCAGGTATTACTGGCCTTCTAAATTTTCCTCCATCAACAGACATAAAATATACTAAACTACCTTCAGCTTTAGCACCTAAAGTTTCTATTACTAAAA
>JAQWRB010000172.1 GCA_029243935.1 Alphaproteobacteria bacterium | reverse complement strand
ACATAAGAATTTTTTTACCTACTTTATTGGATTTTTCTAGAATTAATACTTTTCTTCCTCTTTTAGCAGCTGTTAAAGCAGCCATTAATCCTGCTGCTCCGGCACCGAGTATAATTACATCATATATAGTTGGCTTATCTAAAGACATTATATATTAATAACGCTCTGGACCAATCCATTGCGCATCAGAATATCTATCCCCGTATGCCCAACCCAAAGGAAGAATACTTTCTATTTCTGATATCATTTTATCCGTAACATCAACTTCCATAGCGGCAGCTAATTCATGTAAATGTTTTACATATCGTGTTCCAGGAATAGGTATTATACTTTCACTTTTAGCTAAAAGCCAAGCGATAGACAATGTAGCACTCGCTATTCCTAAATCTCTAGAATACTTTCTAAAATTATCACTTATTATAATATTTTTGTCATAATTTGGCTGTTTAAATCGAGGGTTTACTTTTGTAAAATCTAATGTTTGCGCAAAATCATACGATAAAGGACTATCTGTTAAAAATGTTCTTCCAACAGGACTAAATGCTACTAATGCTGTATCCAACTCTTCGCATACCTGAACTAAACCCATCTCAGGAGCACGAGTTGATAAGGAATATTCAGATTGTACTGCGGCTATATGATGTATAGCTGATGCACGCTTAAGAGATGAAGGTGCAATTTCTGAATACCCAATACTTTTTGTCTTTCCCTTTTTTACTAACTTTGATAGTGACTCTGTTACCTCTTCAATTTCTATATTATGGTCTCTTCTATGGACATAAAATAAATCTACATAATCTACACCCATTCTTTTTAAACTTTTATCTAACTCCTCTTCTAAATGGGTACCCTCATTGTTAAATCCTCTTTTACCTGTTTCTGGATCACTAAAAATAGATGCTTTTGTTGCAATATTAAATAAACTATTTGCTTGCTTACCTTGTTTTGATAAAAACTCTCCAATTCTCTCTTCTGATTTACCCATGCCATAAATATTAGAAGTATCTATATGTTTTCAATTTAAATCTAAATCTGCAGTTAAAACTTCATTTGCCTGCTCATCATTACATGGGCCATAAAAATTTGTAAAAGACATGGCTCCAATTCCTATAGGAGCAACTTCAGCACCATTTTTTCCTAATTTTCTATATTTATTATACTTCATATTTATATTCCTTTCATAAACCTTTATAATTATAAAAAATTCTATTTATAGTTAGTTAATAAATTTTTAATATTAGAGATAGTATTTTCTATATCTTCTTTACTATAAAATAAAGGACTTTTCTTACCCCAAATAGTCTCTGGCCACAATAAGTCTGTTTTTTTTCGAACAATAATATGGACATGTAATTGAGAAACGATATTAACTAATGGCGCAATATTCATTTTATCATCCTTAAAAATACTTGCTAATATCTCTGAGATAAAATTTGTTTCATAATCTAATTCAAATCTATCTTCATTTGAAAGTTGGTATATCTCAGTTATGTTCAACCTTCTTGGCACCAAAATGAACCATGGATAGTTAGAGTCGTTCATAATTAGCAATCTGCATAGATCTAGGTCAGATACAAAATGTGTATCATGATTTAATTTACTATCCAACTGAAAGCTACCCATAAAACACCTTAGCAAAAATAATTTATAACTAAAATAGATTTAATTATAATATCTTAATTTTTTTCTGATTTTAATGTTTCACTTTTCATTTCTAAATCTAGCCATTTCTGCTCAGCTTTTTTTAAATCATTATCAATGTTTTTTAATCTTTTCGAAGTTAAATTGAATAAATCTGGGTTAGATTTATATAAATTTGGCTGAGACAAAATATCATTTTGAACTTTAATCTCTGCTATATATTTTTCAATTACTTTTGGCAATGTTTCAAGAGCATATTTGTCTTTATAAGTAAGCCTTGGTAATACTGCTTGGTTTTTTTTAATTTTTATTTTAGATTCTTTTTTTTCTATATCTTTTATTAAGTTAATTTTTTTATTTTTTTGATCAAGCATATCACTATACCCTCCTGCATACTCAATCCATTGCCCTTTCCCTTCAAAAGCAATCACAGAAGTTACTACACGATCTAAAAAATCTCTATCATGACTTACTAAAATAACAGTGCCTTTATAGTCGCTTAGCAACTCTTGAAGAAGGTCTAATGTTTCTATATCTAAATCATTAGTTGGCTCATCTAAAATTAAAAAATTAGAAGTTTTTGCCAAAGCACGAGCTAACATAATTCTACCTCGCTCTCCTCCAGAAAGCACTTTTACAGCTGTTCTTGCTTGTTCTGGAGAGAATAAAAAACTCTTCATATATCCTATTACATGTTTAGATACTCCATTTATTTCAACAGTATCACCCCCTCCGGTCAATGCATTGGCCAGAGTCATATTATTATCTAGGCTATCTCTTTTTTGATCTAATATTTGAATATCTAAATTCTTTCCTAGCCTTACCGTTCCTATATCAGGTTCAGTTTTTCCAATTAACATGTTCAATAATGTAGTTTTCCCAGAACCATTAGATCCTATTATTCCAATTCTATCACCACGCTGAATAATTGTAGAAAAATTATCTATAATATTTTTATCTTCGTATGATTTTGAAATATTTTTTGCTAAAGAAATTCGCTTTCCAGATATCTCTACTTTATTTGCAACCATATCTATATTAGATAAAACCGGCCTATCATTTTTTCTTTTTACACGAAGTTCTTTAAGAGCATTAAGTCTTCCAATATTTCTTTTTCTTCTGCCACTTACGCCCTGATGAAGCCATTCAGTTTCTGCAGCTAATTTTCTATCTAATTTATGTCTTTTGAGGATTTCATTTTCAATAAAGTCTTCTCTCCAAGATTCAAAATCTATAAATCTTTTATTTAAATTATGCGTAATCCCTTGGTTAATCCAAATCGTTGAGCGTGAAAGATTCTGTAAAAACCTTCTATCGTGACTTATCAATACCAATGCTGATCTGATATAATTAAGCTCAGATTCAAGCCATTCTATTATCGGAAGATCTAGATGATTAGTAGGCTCATCTAAAAGCAAAATATCAGGTTCTGGTGCTAAAGAACGGGCTAATGCACATCTTCTTGCCTCCCCTCCAGATAAATTAGTTAATATTCCCTTTGGGTTTAAATCAAATTGTTTAATTAACCAATTTGCTCTTTCAGGAGAATCTTCAATATTTAGATCTGCTAATACATAATCCACAATAGTTTTATAGCCTTTGAAATTAGGTTCTTGTGGTAAATAACTTAATGATGTTCCTGGTTGTAAAAACCTTTCTCCATCATCAGGCTTATCTATTCCTGCTGCTATCTTTAATAAAGTTGATTTTCCTGACCCATTACGCCCAACTAAACAGATTCTATCTCCTTTAGAGACAGAAAGTTCTGCCCCCTCAAACAAAGGAGTTCCTCCAAAAGTTAAGTGTATATTTTTAAGTATAAGAATAGGTGGTGACAAATTTATGCCAAAAACAATAATTTATTCAAAATATGAGCAGCAATAATTTGTAATTTTATAAATTTTTATGTTAAATTTAGATTTAGCAGGTAAAGAAAATGACATACCTCCCTCTATTTTTTCCCATGCCCCATCATCATTTATATGAACAGCAAGCTCTCCTGTATAAATTTCCATAAGTTCTTTTTTTTCTGTGTTAAATTCATATTCTCCTGGAAGCATAACTCCTAATGTTTTAATTGAAGCATCTGCAAATGTGATTGTTCTACTTATCACTTTTCCATCAAAATAAATATTTGCTTCTTTATTAACTTTTACATTGTTAAATTCAGTCATTGTTTAATCCTTTGGAATTATAATACGTCCCTTGCGGACTTTTAATTTCTAATACATTAAAATTTGGATCCTCTACAAAAAAAGTCTCCTGTTGTGTTTCTTTACCTTCAAAACGGATATAAGGTGCCTCATAAAAACCAACTCCTGACTCTACTCTCTTCTTTACTTCTAAATAAATGTCCAAATCTAGATGGATACCAAAATGAGGAACACATACAGCTCCCATATCAACTTCATGACGTTCTCTTTCTGTGCCTTTATTCTCTCTTGGGTGAGTTTCATGTAGAGTCAATTCATTACCCCAAAAATCAATATCCTGCCATCTGCCTTTTTCAAAAGGACCAGCAGCACAACCCAATATATCTGTATAAAAAGGTAAAGTGTTTTCTAATTTACCTGCTGGAATTGCTAAGTGAAATATGTTGCTCATTTTTATCTCCTTGAGAGGCTATAGTTAATAATTGATTGTATTTCAAGATACACATAAATACTTTTTAATAGTTTAAGGACTGCAATTTTAAAAATTATTTCTAATCCATAGACTTACCCTATGCAATCGTTACTGAGAAATCGTTTAAAATACTTTGAATCTACTTTAAAAATTGTGAGTAAAGTATCAAAAAACAAAAATTTTTACAATAATTTATACTAATTTAGTATATTTAGTTTCTGACATAATTACATCCTTTTACATTCATATAAATACTGCTCTCCAGTAGAAAATTTCATATAGGCAGTCATGTTACTAAGATCTATTTCTCTTAGCCATTCCATTTTTTTATTATATAATCTGATCATATTTTTTTTAAAATCTATATCCCAATCTTTTGCAACACCCTTTTGAGAAACAGACAATTCATACCATTTAGAATTATAATACCAAAAGAATTCTGGTTTATTTATTTTAAATATATCTTGCCTGCCAGTTCCAGTTGTTTCCATGCATTTTATTATTAAATTTTCATTTTTCCCTAATACTAAAATAGGATAAGATATTATTATGGTAAATATATAAATATAAATATTACGTAAAATATGTTTAAAAATATTGTTATGCTCCCTCTTCTATAATTAAATAGGTTATTGATTTTT
>JAQWRB010000135.1 GCA_029243935.1 Alphaproteobacteria bacterium | reverse complement strand
ATTAATTACTGTAATTAAGGGGTTATTCATAATTGCATTATGAACAGATTGAGAAAAAGCCTTTCTATCCACAGCTAAAGCCCCCCCAGCTGGTATTTTATTTAAATCGGCACATTTCATAATTAAGGAATTAAGTTCTCTCATCTCTGCATGTAGTAAACCAACAGCATTATTATACATGTCATCAGATCTAAATGAATTAGAACATACTAGTTCTGCAAGACTATCTGTTATGTGTGCGTCTGTTTTCTTGTTTGGTCTCATTTCATAAAGTATTACTGGAATTTTTCTACTAGCTACTTGCCAAGCTGCCTCACAGCCTGCCAGACCACCGCCAATAATAATTATTTCTTTATCATTTAATTGCATATTAATTACTATTCATTATTTAATATGTTTGTTTAAAAATTTTGCTGTATAACTTACTTTATTGCTAATTATATCATTAGGTGTGCCTTCTACAATTATATTACCTCCTTTGTCTCCTCCTTCTGGTCCTAAATCTATAATCCAGTCAGATGATTTTATAACATCTAAATTATGTTCTATAACTATAATGGTATTACCTTGCTTTACTAAAGTATTTAGAACCTGTAAAAGTTTTTTTACATCCTCAAAATGTAACCCTGTTGTTGGCTCATCTAGTATATATATAGTATTACCTGTGGCCCTTTTGGATAATTCTTTTGATAGTTTAATTCTTTGAGCTTCTCCTCCAGATAAAGTAGTTGCAGCTTGACCAAGTTTTATATAATTTAGCCCAACATCAGATAAAGTTTTTACTTTATTGTATATAGAAGGTATTGCTTTAAAAAATACTTTTGATTCTTGAATTGTCATATTAAGAACATCGCTTATATTCTTGTTTTTTAACATTATTTCTAAGGTTTCTCTATTATAACGTTTCCCTTTACACCTTTCACATTCAACATAAACATCTGGTAAAAAATGCATTTCTATTTTAACCATACCATCACCTTGACATGATTCACACCTACCACCTTTTACATTAAACGAAAATCTTCCTGGTTTATAACCACGAATTTTTGCATCAGTACTTTGTGCAAAATATTCTCTAATTGGAGTAAATGCACCAGTATAGGTGGCAGGATTTGACCTTGGTGTTCTTCCAATTGGAGCTTGATTTATTTCTACAATTTTATCTATATATTCGACTCCGCTTATTTTATTATATTTGCTAATATGTAACTTACTTTTATTATTTATTTCTTTTTCCATTGCTGGTAAAAGCGTATCAATAATTAGAGATGACTTTCCGCTCCCTGAAACGCCTGTAATACTTATAAAATTACCTAAAGGAAATTTTACATTTATGTTTTTTAAGTTATTTAAAGTTGCCCCCTCAAGAAAAATAAATTTTTCTTTATTTACTTTTCTTTTTTCTTTAGGAAGCTCAATGATACTTCTTCCTGATAAGTAATTACCTGTAATGCTTTTTTTATTATTGCATATTTGTCTAGGACTACCTTTGGCTATTATATTTCCACCATTTACACCTGCTCCTATACCAATATCAACTATGTAATCAGATGAAAGCATTGCTTCTTCATCATGCTCAACAACAATTACAGTGTTTCCTAAATCTCTTAAATGTTTTAATGTTTCAATTAACTTTATATTATCTCTCTGATGCAGGCCTATCGAAGGCTCATCTAAAACATACAGTATTCCTGTAAGTCCTGATCCAATTTGTGAAGCTAACCTTATTCTTTGGCTTTCTCCTCCAGATAATGTATTAGATTTTCTATTTAAAGTTAAATAATCAAGCCCTACATCTATTAAAAATTTTAATCTAGAAGAGATTTCTTTTATTATTGGATTTGATATTTCTTTATACTGATTTGTTAAGCTTTTCTCAATATTTTTAATCCAAGATTGCATACTTGTAATCGTCATCATTGAAACTTCTGCAATATTCTTACCGTCTATTTTTACTGATAATGCTTGATTATTAAGTCTATATCCATTGCATTCTTGAC
>JAQWRB010000123.1 GCA_029243935.1 Alphaproteobacteria bacterium | reverse complement strand
CTGATATTGATGGCAAAAAAGTATGGTTGCACGGCGATAGAAATGGTCATCTATATTCTATAGATAGAACAAACAATCGTTGTAACTGGGTTGTTGCAATGGGTAAAATCAACTGGACACCTGGATTCCGTGATAATTGTCGTCCAATTATGGCTTGGGAAGAAGGCGGAGATCCAGCTATGGATGTTGTATATGATCGTGTAACTAAAAACATTGCACCTTCACTTGACGGTGGTAAAGAGTGGCACCCAATGTGTTATTCACCACGTGTTAATAAAGTGATGGTTCCACTGTACAACTTCTCCATGGACCTTCAAGCGAAGAAAATGGAGTGGCGTCGTGGCGAATGGTTCCTAGGAGCGAAAGTTATTACTTTCAACTCTGGTAACGGTGCGATTAAAGCTTTTGATGCATCAACTGGTGACATTTCATGGATACGTCCATCAAGTGCTCCAGCTACAGGTGGTTTGCTTTGTACTGCAGGTGGCTTAGTATTCTATGGTGATGCAGAAGGTTATTTCCACGCTGTACGCGATGACACAGGCGAAGAACTATTTCAGTTCAACGTTGGTACTGGTGTACATGGTAACCCAACAACATATACAGTTGACGGACAACAAATGGTATCTGTCGTTGTAGGTGCTGGTGGTGGTGGTATTTGGCCTTTAAGTTACGGTGAGTGGCTTAAAAAACATACTAAAGGCGGCGGCGTATTTACTTTTGGTTTAAACTAGTAATAGCTTAAGTTTTTAGACTACCGATTAGATTGGGAAGATGAAGCAATTCATCTTCCCTTTCATTTACAGAAGGTTTTATTGTAAAATAAAACACATAAAATTATTTAGAGAATATAGCTGGATAAATGAACAAACTAATATATATATTAACTATTGTTTATATTAACGTTTTTTAATATATTGGAAATACATTTTCAACCTATAAAGTGTACAATATATAAATAAAAATTAATTTTATTTATGGGAGTTATTTAATGCAAAAATTTAGATTATTATTAACCACTATTATTTACACTTTTATTTCTTTAATTGTTTTCAATAATATTGCAAGTGCTGGTGAAGTTCTAGATAATATTCGTAAAACACAAAAAATTACATTGTGTGCTGGACCATATGCTTGGCCTTACACATCAAGTGTAGATTATCCAAGAGGGTTTGATATTGATATTCTTGAACGTATAGCCATGAAAGAAGAACTGATTTTTAATATTTTCTGGGCAGAACAAAAAATGAGAGGTGGTCTAGGAAAAGCGCTTCGTCATTCAATTCAAAAAGGGCGTTGTGATATATATATGGGTATAGCCAATAGTGATAGCTCTGCTGATGAAATAAAGGAAAAAAAATTAATATTAACACAACCATACTTAGGAGTAGCATATGTTCCTATAGCTAACCCTGGAGTAAAAGATTTTGTGAATATTGAAGAAATTAAGGGAAAATCTAAGCCTGGAGTTGCTATGTCTACAGCAATGGATGGCTATTTATTCTATAATGGTTTTGATAGAGATTTGTTTGCAAGGAAACCAACAGAAATAGATGCGGTTGCAAAACAAGAAATTGAAATGGCTTTCGTAATGTCTACACAGTTAGCAAAAGCAAGAAAAAAATATAAGGATGCTCCTTTCAGAGTAATTGAAACTTTTATTCCTCCATTAGAATTAAGATGGAACGTTGCAGCTACCATTAAAAATGATCCGGAATTTTTAGATTTAATTAACAAGCATTTAACGGAGATGATGGCAGATGGCTCTATTAAAGAAATAGTAGAAAAATATAAAGTTCCATATTATACTCCATTTAAAGAAATTGCTTCTACCTATACAGCTACCGAGCCTGCAGAATAAGGTAAATACAAATTAATTACGCACGAAAAATAAATAAGAAATAAGAAAGGCTAAATATGCAAATTATTCAAAATATATCATTACGTTTACTTTTTTTAACAGTTTTTACAATGTTACTTACAAATACTTATTTTGTATCTGATACATTAGCCGCTGGTATGGATAAATATGGAGATATGTTAGAAGATGATATGATAAATCCATATGAAGGAGATGCTGAAGCAATTGCAGCAGGTTATGAAAGGTTTAACGCAAGATGTTCGTATTGTCACGGTATGAGAGGTATAGGAGCAAAAGGCCCCCCTCTAACTAGAGGCTATTATAAAAAAAGTGGAGGTACAAATATACAGCTATATTCTACTATAGCGTCTGGATTAACTATTAATGGGCAACCTACACAAATGGGTGCTTTTTCAAGGACTATTAGTGACGATGATATTTGGAGAATTATTGCTTATATGAGACAAGAATATAAAGATAGAATAGCTGCTGGCAGCACATTTAAATACGGCGTTTATCCTTAAAAAATATACTATAAATGGTGATAATATCACCCTTTATAATTAACTTACTGGCATTCCAATTTCTCTTAATAATTTTTGTAAAATCATTGCTGCATAGTCCCTATAATCTTCCGCAACCATCATAAAACCACCCCTACCTCCAATTACCCCTCTTTCAAAATAACCATCTAAAAATGGTTCTTCGTTGATAATAACTAATCCATTAATTATAATATTCTGATCTAAGGCAATGTCTCTTATTTTCATTGGATGTACACCATTATTTGCGCGCCCATCTCCAGAAACATCTATAACCTTTCGAGAACTATCAATATTATTATTATTAATCTGATCAATAGAAAATGTTAATGCACCCGCTATTGATGTTTGCCCTCCAGCTATAACTCTTGGTGACCTCCTTATAATTCTCGCATACTCTGCAGCATCAGCAGCGTCTTTAATAATATGCCAGCCTCCTACTAAAGCTTGCTCTTCATTATCTGACCATTGCACCATCGCAACAGCTATTCCATTTCCACCCGTGCTTTCAATGGCAGCTATTATATCAGGATGTCTAAATGCTGCACCTACTCCTCTTATTTGCAACTGGTATTCTTCTTCATCTACGCTAGAAGAAACATCTACTGCTAATACTAATTCAAGGTCCACATAAATATTTTGTGCAAAAATAATTTTATTAAAAAGAAATATAAAAAATATAAGTATAAAAATATTTAAGATTAAATTTTTCAACTATTTTTTTCCTTTTCTTCAAAAATTCTATTTAATTCTTTTAATGACCACTCTGCAGATCTTACTACATTATTATCATTATCTTTTTTCATAATATTTAAAGAATTTATAACAAGTAAGGAAGGTTCACCTATTTCACCCAAAGCTTCTGCCGCTAAGGCCCTATATGATGAATTATCATGTTGGAGCATTACTAGCAATATTTTTATGGCTCCTTTTGCTTCGTTACCAATTTCAGAAAAAGTTTTTAGTATATTTGTAGTTAATGCATCATCATCGTATTCCAACATATATATTAATTCTGGGACTGCTTTCTTTCCTTTAAGTCTTAATGCTTGTATTGCTGCCCATTGAACATTTACATCAAAATCTGAAAGAGCTGTTACGAAATCTGGAATAACATCATCCGCTTCATCTCCTATATTAGATAAAACATCTATCGCTACTCTTCTCATAATAGGTGTGCCTCTATTCATATAATTTACTAGTTGATCTTTGACTGGAAGAGCTTTATTTCCAAAATTTGCTAGCCCTTTAATTGCTGAATAGCTTACTTTTGGGTCAGGGTCTGAAATAGAAAAGAGCAATGTGTTCACTATAGTATATATTACCATCTGCTTAGCTTCAGCAAACATTAAAAAATTGCCTTCGTTTCTAGAACCCTTGGGCCAAATCATTTCATCAGGTTCCGCCAACCAACCAATTTCTCCTGGCATTGCATCATCTCCACCTATTTTTCTTAATGCTACTACTGATTCTAGTCTAATAATTACATTATCATGCCGTGAATTTTCTACTAACAAAGGAACAGCTATCATTGCTTTGGAGCCCAATGCACCTAATGCCCTTGTACATAAAATTTGCACATATAATTGATCATCTGCATAATCAAGAGGTTTATATAATTCATCCATCATTGCAGCCACAGAAATAGGTCCCATTTTTCCCAAGGTTGCGATGGCAGCATTTTTAACATAATCATTAGAATCTCTTAATAAAGTTATTAACTCAGGAACTGCCATAGCAGATTTTTTACCAAATGAAGTTAAAGCACCCGCAGCGGCCCATCTAATTTGCCAATCATCATTTCCCAAAGCTTCTATTAAAGCAGGAACAGTTGCATTAGCTTGTCCGCCTATTCTTTCTAATGCCCTTATAATTTCCATTTTTACATCATGGGAATCATCATTTCTTAAACTATATATTAGCTCTGGAATAACAAAATTTGCATTAGAAGAAAGTCTTCCTAACTCTTGAACAGCAGAAATTTTTTCTTCAACTGTTCCTACTTTAAGTATTTCTGCTTTTTTCTTTACATAAGGATAATCAGCAGCAAAGACATTAGAAAAAATAATAAAAATTAAATAAAATAATAACAATAATTTATGTATTTGTGTTTTCATGTTAAAATCCATTATGAATTTACTTTAAAATTTATTACGCAGCACTACATACAAACTATAATCAATATAGATGAAAAATCATGAATACCAACATAATAAAACAAAAAGATTTTAAGCCTATTAACTTTAATTTACAGCACGTAGACTTATGTTTTAATTTGAACAATCTAAAAACATGCATAACAAATACAATGAATTTTACTGATGTATCAGGTGATATTTATTTAAATGGAATAGATATAGAATTAATATCTATTTCATTAAATAATAAAATATTAACGCCGATAGAATATGTATATGACAGTTCTAAAATTATTATTCCTAAAGCTCCTAAAAAAAGCATTATAAAAATTATTTCACATATTAATCCAAGTTTAAATTCTAGATTAGAAGGTCTATATATTTCTGATAAAATTTTTGTCACTCAGTGTGAAGCTCAAGGCTTTAGAAGAATAACATACTTCCCAGACAGACCCGATGTTTTATCCACTTACACTGTAAAAATAACTGGTAATAAGAATAAATACCCAGTTTTACTCTCAAATGGTAATTTAGTCTCTAAAAAATATATTAAAAATAATATAGAAGTAATTTGGAATGACCCTTTTAGAAAACCATCATATCTTTTTGCATTAGTAGCGGGAAAACTATCGCAAACTAATCGAAAGTTTATCACTAAGTCTAAGAAAAAAGTGGATTTAAATATTTGGATAAGAAAAGAAGATAAAAATAAAATAAGCTTTGCTTTAGATTGTTTGGAGCAAGCCATGAAATGGGACGAAAACAAATATAATTTAGAATATGATCTTAACATCTTTAATATTGCGGCCATAAATAATTTTAATATGGGCGCCATGGAAAACAAAAGTCTTAATATATTTAACTCTAAATATTTAATTTCTGATAAAAAAACTTCTACTGATAATGAATATGATTTTATAGAGACAATAGTAGCTCATGAATACTTTCATAATTGGACAGGAAATAGAATTACATGCCGAGATTGGTTTCAATTAAGCCTAAAAGAAGGCTTAACAGTCTATAGAGACCAAGAATTCTCATCGGATATGGGATCAAGACCCGTAAAAAGAATAAAAGATGTTAGGTTGCTTCGATCTATGCAATTCCCCGAAGATGCAGGCCCATTAGCACATTCTGTAAGACCCCAATCTTATGCAGAAATTAATAATTTTTATACTGCTACTGTTTATAATAAGGGAGCAGAATTAATAAGAATGTTAGAAAGTATTTTATCTTCAAAAGGTTTTTTAAAAGGCTTTAAATATTATATAAAAAAATATGATGGTAAGGCCGCAACTTGTGAAGATTTTGTTAGTTCTATGGAAGTCACTAATAATATAGACTTAAAACAATTTTATTTATGGTATTCACAAGCAGGAACACCAGAGATAAAAATTACATCAACCTATAATGAAAAAAATAAAAAATTAATCTTGAAAATTACACAGAATACTCCTGATACTCCCAAACAAAAAAATAAAAAAGCCATGCTTATTCCTTTAAAAATATCATTATTTGATTCAGAGGGGGAAAAATTATTTTTAGATAAAGATAAATCTAAAAAAGAATTAACTATAATTTTAAAAAATAAATTACATACATTCTACTTTAAAAATGTAAAAAATGATCCTGCTATTTCTATAAACAGAAATTTTACCTCACCTGTTAAAATTAATCTAAAACAGAACAAGAATAAACTTAAAGTATTAATGATGTATGACGATGACCCCTTCAAAAAATGGGATATAATTAATAAGTATTTATTAGATTTATGCATTAAACAGTCTAAAAACCCTAATAATATAACAATTGATAAGTTTTTTATAAAAGTAATTAAAGTTATCCTTTTAAATTCTCACAAAGACCCTGCTTTTGCTGCAGAGTTGTTATCTCTACCATCAGAAAATGAGATAGCAGAAAATATTAAAAACTATAACCCAGATAAAGTTTTTAAAGCCCGAAAGGATATTATAAAAAATATAAAAAATACTCTTTATAATGAATTTCATTGCATTTATAAAAAATGCTCTACTGTAAGTAATAGAAATTTAAGAAGTTGGAGAGTACTTCATAATATATGTCTTGAATATTTAACTATAGAAGGTAATACCTCCTCACAAAAAATAGCTTTAGAGGCCTATAATAATTCTAACAATATGACCATTAAACTATATAGTCTTAATTGCTTATGTAGCATGAAAAGTGAGAATAAAAAAAGAACCTTGCTAGATTTTTATAATAAATATAAAAAACAATCTAGCATGATTGAAAAATGGTTACAAATTCAAGCTTCAGCGAAATTAAAAAATAATTTATATAATATTAAAAAATTAATTAAGACACCAGAATTCACTTATGAGAATCCAAATCAAATAAGGTCTCTTTTAAATGTATTTGCAAAAAATAATCCAATAAATTTTCATGATAATTCTGGCAAAAGCTATAAGTTTATAGCGGATCAAATTATAATTTTAGATTCAATTAATCCGAGTTCTGCATCAAGCCTTTCTTCAGCATTTAGTAATTGGAAAAGTTTAGATAAGACTAGAAAAGAATTAGTTAAAATAAACATGGAAAGAATTTTAAAAAAGAAAAATTTATCAACCAATACATTTGAAATAATTAATAATATAATCACATCTTAAATTGTAATATTAAGGACAATCATTTAAAATAATTTCTGAACTTTTAGAAAGTAATATTATGAATTATAAAAGAAAAATATTTGATGAATCGCATGAGATGTTTCGTGAAAGTGTTAAACGTTTTCTTAAAAAACATGTGGTGCCTTTTCATAAAGAATGGGAAAAGAAAGGTGTTGTATCAAGAGATTTTTGGTTAGAAGCAGGAGCAAGTGGGATACTTTGCCCTAATGTGCCGTCTGAATTTGGTGGAGCTGGAGGTGATTTTAGGTATAATATTATTGTAGTAGAAGAATTCATGAAAGTAGGTGCTACGGGTCCAGGAGTTTCAGTGCATTCTGATATTGTTACGCCCTATATCTTAAACTATGGAACAGAATCACAAAAAAATAGTTGGTTGCCTGGTATGTGTGAAGGAAGACTAATAGGGGCGATAGCCATGACAGAACCTGGGACAGGGAGCGATTTGCAATCTGTTAAAACTAACGCAGTAATTAATGAAGAAAATATTGTTTTAAATGGACAAAAAACTTTTATTACTAATGGGCAAAATGCAGACCTTATAATTGTTGTTGCGAAAAATGACCCTAGCGAAGGAGCAAAAGGTACTTCACTTATTATGTGTGAAGGTGATAGAGAAGGATTTAAAAGAGGACGTAATTTAGATAAAATAGGACTTAAGGCTCAAGATACTTCAGAATTGTTTTTTGATAATGTTAAGCTGCCTATATCAAACCTTTTAGGCTCAGAAGGAAAAGGTTTCTATCAGTTAATGGAGCAACTGCCTCAAGAACGATTAGCAATAGCTGTATCTGCAGTTGCCGCATCTGAAGCAGCTTTAAATTGGACTATTGAATATGTAAATGAGAGAAGCGCCTTTGGGAAAAAGATAGCAGAATTTCAAAATACCAAATTTAAATTAGCAGAACTTAAAACACAATTATCTGTTGCTCAAATATATATAGATGAATGTATTAATAAACACTTAAATAGTGATTTTGATGCTGTAGAAGGAGCAATGGCTAAATTGTGGACTACCGAATTACAATGTAAACTTGTAGATGAATGCGTGCAACTTCATGGTGGTTATGGCTACATGCGAGAATTTCCTATAGCTAGAGCTTGGGAAGATGCAAGGGTTCAGAGAATTTATGGAGGAAC
This sequence comes from Alphaproteobacteria bacterium, assembly GCA_029243935.1. Taxonomy (GTDB): domain Bacteria; phylum Pseudomonadota; class Alphaproteobacteria; order TMED109; family TMED109; genus TMED109. Next base: position 4,428 of record JAQWRB010000123.1, on the reverse strand, counting down.
AAATGAAATTATGAAAGAAATTATTAGCAGATCTTTATCTAAATAATATAATTAATTGAGGGGAAATAAATGACTGATGCTCTTATATTTGATACTGTAAGGACTCCAAGAGGAAAAGGAAAAAGAAGTGGATCACTTAATGAAGTCCCTCCAGTTCAATTAGCTTCTAAAGTCTTAAAGGCTATTGAAGAAAGAAATAATATTGATACAAAGGATATTGATGATGTCGTTCTAGGTTGTGTTCACCCTATAGGTGAACAAGGTGCAGACATAGCAAGAACAGCAGTTTTAGAAGCTAATTGGCACCAAACAGTAAGTGGAGTACAAGTAGATCGGTTTTGTGCATCAGGATTAGAAGCTGTAAACATTGCAGCAGCTCAAGTAATGTCTGACCAAGCGGACATGTCTGTAGGAGGAGGTGTTGAATCTATGTCTAGAGTGCCATTAGGGAGTTCTGGTGGAGCTTGGATGGCAGATCCTACAGTTGCCTACAATTCATATTTTGTGCCGCAAGGTATATCGGCAGATTTATTAGCTACCAAATATAATTATAGTAGAACAGATGTAGATAAATATGCAGTATCATCTCAAAAAAGGGCCTCTGAAGCATGGAAAGAGAAGCGTTTTAAAAATTCAATTATTTCTGTAAAAGATCAAAATGACCTGCCTATTCTTGAAATAGATGAATATATGCGACCTGATACAACTATGCAATCTTTGGGAGCTTTAGATCCTTCATTTGAAAAAATGGGTGCTCATGGGTTTGATGATGTTGCAATTTTAAAATACCCTGAATTAGAAACAATTAAGCATGTACATCACGCAGGTAATTCATCTGGAATTGTAGATGGTGCTGCAGGAGTATTAATTGGTAACAAAAAAATGGGAGATAAATACGAATTAAAAGCTAGGGCAAAAATTCGCTCTTTTGCCTCTATAGGTTCAGAACCTACAATCATGTTGACTGGTCCAGCAGATTCAGCAGAAAAAGCTCTTAAAAAAGCTAATATGAAAGCCTCAGATATTGACTTATTTGAAATGAATGAAGCTTTTGCAGCTGTAGTACTAAGATTTATGGATGTATTAAAAATAGATCACTCTAAAGTTAATGTAAATGGAGGAGCTATAGCTCTTGGACACCCTCTGGGAGCAACTGGAGCCATTATACTAGGAACAGTTCTTGATGAATTAGAAAGAAGGGATTTATCGACTGGCCTTATTACTTTATGTGTTGGCGCTGGAATGGGAACAGCCACAATCATCGAAAGAATTTAATGAATTTAAATAACATAAAAATAAATATTGATGATGATGATATTATTAACTTTATAATTAAACCCAACAATTTAAATATTAATAATGAGGTAATTAATGATTTTCAAAAAGCTATAGATTATATAGCTAGTGAAAAAAGTGTTGCCGGGGTAATTATTTCTACTGAGCATAATAATTATAACTTTAACTATGATCTTAATTATTTATATTCTCTAAATGAACCAGTTTTAATATTTGAAAATATTACTAAATTAAGTAAATCTCTGCGAAAATTAGAAACTCTAGGAAAGCCTATTGTAAGTCTTATTTCAGGTCCAGTGAGCTTAGGAGGACTAGAAATTATTCTTCACAGCCACTATAAAATTGCAGATGCAGAGAGTGAGACACAATTTATTTTTAAAAATTTAAAATATGAGTTAATCCCATCCATTGGAGCGTCCCAAAGACTACCTAGAAAAATAGGCATAGAGCAAAGTTTAGAATTATTTTTAAATGATAAAATAATAAATACAGAAGATGCTTTAAAAATAAAGCTAATTGATAAAATATCTCCTAAAGATAAGCTAATAGAGCACGCAAAAGAATATATTCTAAATAATTTAATTGCAGTACAGCCTTGGGATGACAAAAAGCATATAAATAAACAGCCAACCCCTTTCTCAAATGATAATCTAGGGTATTTTATTTCAAAAATTGCAATGTTACATTCCAATACTTCGGATCATTACCCATCAGTAAAAACGTTAATAAGTAGTGTATATGAAGGGTTAAATACAGATATGAACTCAGGTTTAAAAATTGAGGCTAGACATTTTACCTGGTTATTAGGAAATATTGAGACAAAATCAATGATTGGTACTTTGATTCTATATAATTCAAAACACAAAATAAAAGAATCTGAAATCACAATTTTTAGAAAATCTTTTATAGAGAACTATGCGGCTGAAGGTGTAAGACTTCTAATAAATGGTGTAACAGCTACCATGATTGAAAATGCAGGAAAAAGATTAGGCTTTGAATTAGGCCCTCTAGCAATGGCAGATAAAATTGAAATACAGAGCATCCTACCTCAATTAGATTCTACTGACGCATCTGTCGCAGCCCTAATAAGATCTATGCAAAAAGATAAGAGAAATGGATTATCTAGTAATAAAGGTTTTTATGATTATGAAGAGGGTTTTAGAAAGCATATTTGGAAAGGGCTACCTGAATTAATACCCCCAGCAGAGCAGCAACAGGATATAGGAGAGGTAGAAAATAGGCTTATATATAGTGCTGTAAACGATATTTTTTATAATTATATTAAATATTCAGAATTACAAGACCCTCTAGAATATGATTATATAGCAATAAATAATATTGGACTACCTAAATGGACTGGTGGACCATTTACATGGGTAAAACAAAATAATATAAATAATTATATAAAAAATAATGAAATATATTCAAGAACTTTAGGTTCAAGGTTTATTATAAATAAAAAAATTATTGAGGTAATTCAGAACAAAGTATTCTAATATTATTCTTTTATAAACTTCAAAACAATAGAATTAATACAATATCTTAACCCAGTTGGTTCTGGTCCATCAGGAAATACATGTCCTAAATGAGAGTCACATTCTCTGCATTTTACTTCTGTCCTAACCATTCCATGCGAATGATCTTCCGTATTAATCACACTTGATTCTTTAATAGGCGCGTAAAATGCTGGCCACCCTGATCCACTATCATACTTTTTTTGAGAATCAAACAATTCATGATTACACGAAACACATATATAGATACCTGCTCGTTTTTCGTCATTATAGATGCCACTAAAAGGGGGTTCTGTTGCCCCTTCTTTAGCTACTGCATATTCTTGATCATTTAATTTATTTCTATGATTTTTTTTCATAATTTGTAAAACCTGATTATTTATAAAGAATTTTTACTACATTTCAAATTGAGTCTATTATATTATTATAATTTAACAATGTATATGGAGAAAAATATGATTATTTTAGACACAATTGAAGACCTAAAAACATATATAGGTAAAACAATAGGACAAAGCCCTTGGATTAAAGTTAGCCAAGAAAGAATAAACAAATTTGCTAAAGCTACGGAAGATTATCAATGGATACATGTAAATGAAGAAAAAGCAAAAAAAAGTATTCTTGGTTCTACCATAGCTCATGGTTATCTAACACTTTCTCTAGCTCCATGGATGAGTTATAATACTTATGAAGTAAAAAATATTGCTCACTCATTAAATTACGGCTTAGATAAACTCAGATTTTTATCACCTGTTAAAGCTGGCTCAAATTTAAGAGGCTCTTTTAAGTTGTTAGAAGTCACCCCTTCTAAAGAAGGGTATAAAATAAAGAATGAACTGACAATTGAAATTGAAGGTGAAGAAAAACCTGCATGTGTGGCAGAGACTTTAGGTGTTATTTATCCATATAAATAGGTTAAGGATATAAAAATTCTTTTAACCAAATTTCACTTTGTGGGATAAATAGTACTCTTTCATGTAAACGGTTTTTTTCATCTTTCCAAAACTCTATCTTTTCGGGAACTACTATTCTTCCAGACCAAAAGCTAGGACGAGGAACAAGTTTATTATGAAATTTTTTTTCATAATATTTAATTTGCTTTGTTAAACTTTCGTAACCTTCTGGAAGATACTGGGACTGTTTACTAGCCCATGCACCTATTTGGCTTTCTCTAGACCTGCTTTGAAAATATTCATCAGCCTCTATCGTTGGAACCTCTAAAAGAGGACCTTCAATTCTAACTTGACGTTTAAGAGACTTCCAATGGAAGCAAAGAGCAACTCTAACATTTCTTTCAAAATCTCTAGCTTTTTTACTTTCTAAATTTGTATAAAAAATAAAACCTCTTTCATCAAACCTCTTCATCAAAACCATTCGAGCAGAAGGTATTCCAGCAGCATCCGAAGTTGCTAAGCAACATGCATTATAATCATTTATTTCGGTTTTTCTAGCTTCTTCTAACCATATAGTAAATAGTTTTATAGGGTCAGAAAACTTTATAAACTCTTCACTTTTCATTACAATCCTTATATATCTATATATATAATATTATATAGGATAATATTAAAAATTAGATAATATATATTAAATATTTATAAATAATATTACCTAAATAGGA
>JAQWRB010000116.1 GCA_029243935.1 Alphaproteobacteria bacterium | reverse complement strand
CTTAATTTTTAGATCTGAGTTTTTATTACTATTATATAAATGGTAAGTTAAATTATGAATAAATTTATTAAAACTGAATGTGGTTTAAATAAGTATGATGAACTTAAAAACCATAAGAATATTGTAGGTAAAATAAGATTTTATTGGTTTGTTATTATAGCGAGTATAAGAGATAGAATACTTAAATTATAATTTTTCATGATCTAATAAATGTTTTTTTGTATTTATCCCACCTAATGCAGAAAAACCAGTAAGGTTACCATTACTTGCAATTACTCTGTGGCAGGGAATTATTAATAATATAGGGTTTTTGCCACAGGCATTGCCGATAGCTCTTGGAGATGTTTTTAATATTTTAGCTATTTTTAAATAAGTAGTATGCTTTCCATATGGGATTAATTTTATTTGTTCCCATACCCTATGTTGAAAATCTGTACCATTAAGAGAAATATTAATAGAAAATTTTTTTCTATTATTTAATAAATATTCTTCAATTTGATTTTTAGTTATATTTAAAATATTAGAATTTGAGTTTATTAAATTATTATTTGTAAACTCTATATGTACTATTTTTTCTTCTTCACTAGTTATTCTTATATTCCCAAATTTTGATTTAAATATTAATTGTTTATTTTTTTTCATATAAGTTATAAATTATTTTCCAAAATAAATTGGTTGATCTTTTACTTCCCAATTTTTATTTTTTTTCATAATATCTTGAAAAGTTGACCAATCTAAAAATCGCATAAGCCAATCCCGCATTTTATTTAAAGGCATTTCATTATCAAACCAATGAGTATCAGCAATTCTAAATTGCCTAATAAATGGTAATATAGATAAGTCTAAGTAACTTGGTTTATCATTAAATATCCATGGTGTATTATTGTTCAATTCTTTTTCTACAATAGATAAAATCTTTATTGCTTTGTCCCTAAAGTGTTCTGGAGGTTCAATGTTTTTATAGCGACTATTATATTTGTACTTGTCTAAATTAAGCTTAAAGGAGCTATCTATTATATCCAATATTTCTTTTGTTTTTTCAATATTTTCAAGCTTAGATTTTTTTAGATCATGTTTATCATTAAGGTTCATTGCCCAGTCCATAATCTCTAGGCTCTCTTCTAATACTTTTCCATCATAAAAATGTAAAACAGGAACAGTAGATGTTGGTGATATATTTATCATTTCTTGTGGGATGCTTTTTAAGTGGACTTCTCTAATTTCCACAGGAATTTGACATAATTTAATAAAAATTCTTGCCCGTATTGCATAAGGACACCTTCTAAATGAATATAGTATTGGTAATTTATCCATTAATAATTCCTAAATTAGGATTTATGAGTAATTCTTTTTCCAATATGCTTCTCACCTCTTTTTACCGCAAGATCAATTTGTTTTTGTCTATCTGCATAACGTTTTTTACTTTCTGGACTTTTAGTATTATGACAGTGCTTACATGATATACCATGAATATAATTTTCAAGTAATGTATCTTCCTTTTTTAAAGGCATTCTACAACCATAGCACATTAAGTAGCTTCCAGGTTTTAGTTCATCTGCAACTGATACTCTTTGGTCAAATACAAAACATTCTCCCTCCCAAAGACTATCTTTTTTAGGGACCTTTTCTAAATACTTTAAGATACCTCCATTTAAATGAGAAACATCTTTAAACCCTTGGTTTACTAAATAGGAAGTTGCTTTTTCACATCTTATTCCACCTGTGCAAAACATTGCTATCTTTTTATCTTTATATTTATTATTATTTGATTTTAAATTATTTTCAACCCATTTCGGTATATCTCTAAAGCTCTTAGTTTTTGGATTAATAGCTCCTTGAAATGTTCCTATAGATACTTCATATTCATTCCTAGTATCTATTATGATAGTGTTAGGGTCTTTTATTAATTTGTTCCATTCCATAGGGTCAATATATTTACCAATTTCTTTATTTGGGTCAATATCTGTATTACCTATGGTAACAATTTCTTTTTTTATTCTGACTTTCATTCTATGGAAAGCCTCTTTTGTGTTGTATGATTGCTTTGGATCCAAATCAAAAAATCTTTCATCTAACTTAATTTCTTTTATAAACTTATTTATACTATTCTGAGATCCTTCAATTGTACCATTGATACCTTCAGGCGCAATTAATATTGTACCTTTTGTTTGCAACTTTTCACATACACTTTCTATTATATATTTGAGTTTCTCTAAATCTAAAATTGGCACAAATTTGTAAAAAGATATGATAGAAATAGTGCTCATAAATTTATAACTCCAAAGAAAACATTTTTAATATAATTTATAAATTTTTTATAATATTATCTAGTACATTATTATTTTCGTGATTTCTTTTTATAGTGTGTATTGGTATATTTTTAATATAATTTAATAATGAATTTTGAGTTAATTCCATACCTACTTCATTCTCATTGCTTTGATTCAAAACTATAGAGTTAACATTAATATCATTCTTAATTAAAACTTCATATGCATTAAGCGTATGACTTATAGTGCCTAAGTATGTGCCAATAGTTAAAATTATTGGAATGTTAAGACTCTTCATAAGCTGTAAGATAGTATATTTATTATTAATAGGCACCATAGTACCACCAACTCCCTCTATAATAAGTATGTCATCATCTTTAGAGTTTATATGACCGTTACAAAAGCGAATAAGTTCTTTAAAGTTAATTTCTTTTTTTTCTAAATTTGCTGCTATATCTGGCGATAAAGGAGCTTCAAATCTCCATGGTGAAATTTCATCAATATGACTTTTATTCATACCTAAGGCTTTTAAAATAATACCACTATCCGATTCATCTAAATTATTAATATTAAAACCACTAATTATTGGTTTTATAGCTTAAATTTTATAATTTAAATTCTTAGCTCTCCTAATAAGTAAATTTGTTAAATAGGTCTTCCCAATATTGGTTCCTGTACTAGTAATAAAAATAGGTTTAATCAAAATACACATCCATCATTAAAAATTTAAACTTCTTATTAGCTTAGAAAGACTTATAATATCTTTCTTTTTATGGGAAGCAGAAAATGTGAGCCTTAAACGAGATGTGTTTTTAGGAACAGTAGGGGGTCTTATTGCACTAATATAATAACCATTTTTTTCTAATAATTTTGAGGCATTAATGGCCTTATTTTCAGATTTTAGTATAATTGTAACTATTGATGATTCTGGGTTAGGTAATCCTGCTAACTTACAAAATAATTTTGCATTATTATATGGTTTTTTAACTAAATTTTTTTTTCTTTCAATTATTTCTAAAGATTTTATTGATGATGCAAGTATGCTAGGAGGTAAAGCAGTAGTATAAATTAAACTTCTTGCCTTATTGTGTAACAAATCAACTATAGTTTTTGGTGCTACTATAAAACCTCCATAGCTTCCAATTGCTTTTGATAATGTCCCCATTTGAACAAGTACTTCTGGAATTGGGTTTAATTCATATTGCGAACCTTTTCCATCACCTAAAACACCAAATCCGTGAGCGTCATCTAATATAATTGAGGCATCATATTTATCAGACAAATATGATAATTCTTTTATTTTTCCTCTATCACCATCCATACTAAATACACCTTCAGTAATTACAAACTTATTTT
>JAQWRB010000094.1 GCA_029243935.1 Alphaproteobacteria bacterium | reverse complement strand
ATTGGGTCATATAATTATGACTCAATAATATGTAATAATTTAAATATAATGGCGGAGAGAGTGGGATTCGAACCCACGGTACGCTTACACGTACGCTGGTTTTCAAGACCAGTGCTTTCGACCACTCAGCCATCTCTCCAGATAATTTATACTATTAAACCTATATTTTATTTTATAAAAGAAAAAAATTATAAATTTTTACATTTTTTAAATGTAATAAATATTTTAAATGTTATTATTAAATATGTTTATTTCTAAATATTTCCTTTCATTTTTTTTAATTCTATTTTTTTTCAATAATAATGCTTTTTCAGAAGATAAAAATTATAAGGTATGGCTCTCAGAATTAGAAGTAGAAGCTACTAAAAGAGGCATATCAAAAGATACATTTAAGAAGGCAATGAAAGATGTCATTATTATAGAAAAAGTAAAAACATTAGATAAAAAACAACCAGAAAAAGTAATCACATTTAATGATTATTATAAAAGAACAGTAAATAATAAGAGAATAGAAATTGGTAAGAAAAAATACAACCTGCATAAAAATGAAATATCAGAAATTGCTAAAAAATATGGAGTACAAGCTAGGTTTATATTAGCAATTTGGGGCATAGAAACTAACTATGGAACATATACTGGATCATTTTCTGTCGTATCATCGCTAACTACTCTTGCATATAATGGTAGAAGAGCTAAATTTTTTAGAAGACAGTTGTTAGATGCACTAGAAATAATTGACAAGAAATATATAGAATTAGAAAATATGAAAGGTTCTTGGGCAGGCGCAATGGGACAAAGTCAATTTATGCCTTCCTCTTACTTAGAGTATGCACAAGATTATGACAAAGATGGAAAAAAGGATATTTGGTCTAATTACTTAGATGTATTTGCATCAATAGCTTTTTATCTTCAATCTCACGGATGGGATAATAGTAAAACATGGGGTAGAGAGGTAATTCTTCCTAATGAAATTTCAAATTTATACAAAGAAAATTATAGTAAAAAACATTCATTAAAATATTGGTCTGATCTAGGTATTAAATTAAATAATGGAGAAAAACTTCCTTATTTAAATTTAGAAGCAAATTTAATTTTACCAGATGGAAATCTTGGAAGATCTTTTTTAGTTTATAATAATTTTTATAAAATTAAAAAATATAATGCCTCAACTTATTATGCATTATCCATAGGTATACTGGCTGATAGGATTAAATATTGAAAAATTTATTAATCATAATTTTGCTTTTTTTTACGAGTGCTTGTGCAGAATTAAACTTAGCAAATCACTTAACAAAAAAAATTATTAAATCTAATAAAGAAAATAATATAAATAAAGAAGAATATTTTAATAATGGAGAAATAAAAGCTTATTATAAAGTTGGTAATCCATACTATATTAATGGAATAAGATATGTTCCTAAAGAAGTAAATTCTTATTATGAAGAAGGTATAGCTTCATGGTATGGTCCAAAATTTGATGGAAAACCTACAGCTAATGGGGAAATTTTTAATCAGTACGATGTCACTGCTGCACACAAAACATTACCTTTACCAAGCCTAGTAAAAGTTACAAATCTAGAAAATAATCGAAGTTTAATAATAAGGATTAATGATAGGGGACCATTTGTTGGAGATAGAATAATAGATTTATCATATAAATCTGCACAGATACTTGGCGTAATTAATAAAGGAACGGCTTTAGTAAGTGTTGACTTAATTGAATATGGAGAGCATCTTTTAAATTATTCTACTAATACAAATACTGTTAAAAACAGTAAAAATAAAATACATTTTCTTCAAATTGGAGTATTTAAAAATGCAGACAATGCAGATAAGCTATCTGAGAAATTAAGGCAAACTAATTATTTAGATTATAAAGTTTTTATTAATACCACTTATTCGAATGAAAAAGTTTTATATATAGTTAAAATTGGTCCTATCAAAGATAACGAAACAGCATTATATTTACAAAGAAAATTGAAAAATGATGAAATTTTATCAAAGTTAGTTATAGAATAATTATATAAATTTTAAGGAGATTACATGTATATAAATTTTATTAAAAGTTACTTAAAAATATTTATTAAGGTATTACTATTATTATTCGTAACTATTAAATTAACAAATGCTCAGAATACAATTAATACTTCTGCCAAATTTGCAATTCTAATTGATCATGAAACTGGTAGAATTCTTTTAAATAAAAATTCTGATGCTTCTATGTCTCCTGCTTCAATGAGCAAATTAATGACTGTTTATTTAACATTTGAGGCAATCAAACAAGATAGAATGAGTTTAGATACTGAGCTAGTTGTAAGTGAGAATGCTTGGCGAAAAAAAGATAAAAATGGTAAATCACTTCCTCCAAGTGGATCAAGTATGTTCTTAGAACCACTTACAAAAGTTACAGTTGAAGATTTATTACAAGGGATCATAGTTCAATCAGGAAATGATGCATGTATAGTTATAGCAGAAGCATTAAATGGGTCTGAAGAAGCCTTTGCTAATAAGATGAATGAAAAAGCGAGAGAGATAGGTCTAAAAAACAGTAATTTTACAAACTCAACTGGATGGCCAGATAAGAATCATTTAATGACTTCTTTAGATCTAGCATTACTTGCGTCCAAATTATATGATGATTTCCCAGAATATATGCATTATTTTTCTCAAAAAAAATTCACCTATAATGGTATTGCTCAATCAAATAGAAATCCTGTAATATATCAAGATATTGGAGGAGATGGTTTAAAGACTGGCTATACTAAATCAAGCGGTCATGGCGTAGTTGCTTCAGCCATACAAAATGGTAGGAGACTTGTATTAGTTTTAAATGGAATTGAAGGAACAAAACTGAGAGCAATAGAAGCTGAAAGAATTATTAACTGGGGTTTTCGCGAATTTGAAAATATAGTTTTATATGAAAGAAATGAAATTGTAGATTCAGCAAATATTTGGCTAGGTAATAGACCAACTGTTCCTCTTATAGTTAAAAATAAAGTAGTACTTACTTTATCTAAAGCTGATAGAGGAAATGATTTAAAAGCAATAGTTAAATATGTTGGTCCTTTAATTCCTCCATTAAATAGTGACTTTTCTGTGGCTAAATTATTAATAAAAAATAATACAGGTGAAAGAATTAGTGAGTATAACTTATTTCCCGAGTTTGAAGTTAATAAAGCAGGCCCAATTGGAAGATTATTTGGATCTTTGTCCTATTTAATATGGGGAAATCCTATTCAATGAACAATTTAAAAGGTATATTTATTACATTTGAAGGTGGGGAAGGAACAGGTAAAAGCACGCAATCTAAATTATTGCATGAATATTTAATTAATAAAAATATTGATACTATTTTAACAAGGGAGCCTGGTGGTTGTATAGAATCTGAAGAAATCAGGAATATACTTATAAAAGGCAATTTAGATAAATGGGATCCTATTACAGAATCACTGTTACATAATGCTGCTAGAAGAGAACATATCCTGAAAATAATTAAACCTGCTTTGTTAGAAAATAAAATTGTAATTTGTGATCGTTTTGTGGATTCTACTATGGCTTATCAAGGGATAGGCCTAGGAGTAAACTCTAATTTTTTAGATATTCTTTCTAATGAAATTACAGAAGGTATCACACCAAATATTACTTTTATTTTTGATATGGATATAAAAACCTCTCTTAAAAGAGCAAGTATAAGAGATAATAAATGTCAGAATAGATATGAAAAATTTAATGAAGAGTTTCATAAAAAAGTACGAAATTACTTCCAATCTTTAACAAAAATAGACAAAAGATATATACTTATAGATGCATCTAAAAATATAGAAGAAATAAGGTCAAAGATTATAAAATCCTTAAATGATATTATAATTTAAAAGAAGATATATTTATTATGACAATAAAAATACATCCAAGATATACAAAAGAATTTATAGGACATAATAAAGAAAAAAAACTATTTGAAGATTCTTATTTTAATAATACTTTACAACATTGCTGGCTACTAGAAGGTTCTCAAGGTATTGGCAAAGCTACGTTCGCTTATTGTGCTGCAAGGTCTATTTTATCATTAAATAAATTGCATAGTGAGGGACTATCATTATTTAATGATTTTGAAGATCAAAAAAAAAAAAATATTTTAAATTTCAATTATGATCTTAATAATTCAATACATAATAGAATATCAGAAAATACACATTCTGATTTAAAAATAATTGAACCATTATATGATCAAAAAGCTAATCAAACAAAAGAAATTATTCCTGTAGATAGCGTAAGACAAATAGAAAGTTTCTTTTCAAAGACCTCTGGAGAAGGTGGTTGGAGAATAGCTATTATTGAT
>JAQWRB010000073.1 GCA_029243935.1 Alphaproteobacteria bacterium | reverse complement strand
GAAATAGAAAATAATGCGCAAGGTATATTGGGTTATGTATTAAGGTGGGTAGATCAGGGAGTGGGGTGTTCTAAAGTTCCAGATATTCATGATGTAGGATTAATGGAGGATAGAGCGACCTGTAGAATTTCATCTCAAGCTTTATCTAATTGGTTGCACCATGATATAGTAACAGAAGCTCAATTAATGCAGGCAATGAAAAAAATGGCTTCAGTTGTTGATGGGCAAAATATTGATGATAAAAATTATATTCCTATGTCCCCTACATTTGATACTATTGCTTTTAAAGCTGCATGTGACCTTGTTTTTGAAGGCAGAGTTCAACCTTCAGGCTATACAGAGCCGGTTCTACATAAAAGAAGAATAGAATTAAAACAAACTTAACTTAAATAAAGAAAGGTAAATAATATGACTGTATTAGTGAATTTAGTATTTCCAATAAAACCAGAGAAGCTAGATAGTTTTTTTTCTATGATGACGGAAACTTTGAAAGAAACTAGAGCATTTGACGGATGTATTAGTGTAAAGACATATCATGAGGAAGGCAGTTCAAATGTTTTGCTGGTAGAAGAATGGGAATCATTTGAAAAGCAAAAAGTATACTTGAATTGGAGAGTAGAAACTGGATTAATGGATGTGCTTGCTGAGTACGTCAGTGGAGAATTGTCTGTTAAAAAATACTTACCTAAAGAAAATGTATAAAATTTAATAATTATTTAAGTTTTAACTTACCCATTCTCTAATATTCCAATGTTCATAGAGAGTCCAAATATAGTCTTTAGTAGATTGTTCTCTTAAAGGATGAATATTTACTTTTTCAGCTTCATCTAAAAACTCTTGGAAAATTTTTTCACTAGGAAACTCTACTACTATCATATACTCTCTTTTAATGTCTCCGTGAATATTTCTAATCGGCTTCCATCCTGATGAAACAACTTTACCTCCTTTACCATATATTATTTTACCAGCTTTAATAGAATACTCTTTATAATCATTTTCCTTTTTAGGTAATAAATTAAATACATTTAAGGCATAGACCATAATATTCTCCATTTATTAAAAACTTAGTATACATTATTTTTAATTTTGTTTAAAAATAAATAAATTTTTTACTAATATTTGGATATTTACATGACATCAGAAATTATGTGGAACCCTAAAAAAAGTCTTATGGAAAGTTCTGCTTTATATAAATTTTCTAAAAATTTAGGTTTTGATTCTGAAAGCTATGAAGCATTACATGCTTGGTCTGTAAAAAATAAAGGATCTTTTTGGAAAGCTATATGGGATTTCACAGATGTAATAGGTGATCCAGGTACTATAAATTTTGTATCAAACCCTGATGCATTGATGACGGGTGCACAATTTTTTCCTGAGGCTAAATTAAATCTAGCAGAAAATTTGTTAAGAGGTAAGAACAATTTTCTGGCAGTTGTAGAAACTGATGAATCAGGAAACAGACAAGAGTTTTCAATGGGTGAACTAAAAGCCATGGTAGCTAAAGTTGCAGAAGGCTTAAGAGGATTAGGAGTTAAACCTGGAGATAGAGTTGCAGCTATTTTGCCTAACAGAATTGAAGCATTGATTAGTCTTTTAGCATCTGCATCAATAGGAGCAATTTGGACTTCTTGTTCGCCTGATTTTGGTACAAAGGGTATTATTGATAGAATAGGACAAACTACACCTAAAGTCTTATTTAGCACTTCAACTTATATATATAATTCTAAAGAACATGACTTTTCTTCTCGAGTATCAGAGATAGTATCCTATTTAAAAAATTTATATGCTGTGGTCATTGTTGATGATATTAATATTAATAAATTTGAGGTAGATTATAGCTATATTTTATTTGAGAATTTTGGAAAAAAATCGAAACTTAAATTCACAAAGTTTCCATTCTCTCATCCTTCTTATATTTTATATACCTCCGGCACTACTGGCGCTCCTAAGGCAATAGTTCATTCTATAGGAGGTACAATTCTACAACACTTTAAAGAGCATAAACTGCATAATGACCTTAGGCCTAACGATAGAATAATGTGGTATACTAATATTGCCTGGATGATGTATCACTGGGTAGTTTCTTCATTAGGGTGTAATGCTACTTTAGTATTATATGATGGCGTTCCTATCACTAAGAAAAATAATAATTTTGATGGGTCATTATTATGGAAAGTAGCAGATAAAGAAAAATTAACTCACCTAGGTATTAGTCCTAAATATATATCTACTCTTGAGGATATTAATGAACATCCTATTAATAAGTATAATATTAATAGTTTAAGATGGTTATTAGCGGCAGGTTCTCCAGTTGCTCCTAGTCAGTTTGATTGGATATATAAATATATAAAAAAGGATATTGGCTTTGCTTCAATTTCTGGAGGTTCAGAAGTCTTAGCATGCTTTATGTTAGGTTCACCCTTACATCCTGTTAGAAGAGGTGAGTTAACTGTTAAAGGTTTAGGCATGTCTGTAGAAATATTTAATTCTAATGATGATTCTGTAATTGGAGTTCCAGGAGAGTTAGTTTGTACAGAGCCTTTCCCATCTATGCCTATAACATTTTGGGGTAAAGATGGAGATGCAAGGTATAAAAAAACTTATTTTGAAGAGAGAAAAGAAATTTGGACACATGGTGACTTAGCAGAATTAAAACCCCATGGCTCAGGAGTAATTTATGGAAGAACAGATAACACTTTAAATCCTGGAGGTGTTAGAATAGGTACAGCAGAGATATATAATATTTGTGAGTTGTTTACAGAAATTGAAGATTGTTTGGTCTTTAGTAATCAAATTAATAATGATGAAGAAATTATTTTATGTTTAAAAATATCTCAAAATAATAAATTAGATAATACACTATCTAAAATAATAAGAAGTAGAATAAGAGAAAATGCCTCCCCAAGACATGTTCCAAGAAAAATTTATGAAGTAACAGATATACCTTATACAATGAATGGGAAACGTGTAGAGGGAGCTGCAAAATGGATGTTGGCTGGAAAAAAAGTTCCTAATTTATCATCTATATCTAACCCCGAATGTTTAAAACAATATGCAAAATTAAATAACAAAAAAGCTTTATAATTAACTCTATGAGTTTTAAATTTTATTGGTCAATCATGTTTTTAATTTCTTTTATAACAAATTTAGGGTGATCAAGATGTATTTGATGTCCAGATTCTATTATGCTCTTAAGAGTTGCATTTTTTTTATTCTTGGTAAAACTTGATTGCAATTCATTCCATATTTTTTCCATTTCACCATTTTCTGCAATTTTTTCCCACTCTTTGTTTCCATGTACTAAAACTGTTAATGGAAGATCAAGTAAAATAGTATTTTGAGTTTCTTTAGCACTTTTATTTAAGTTTCTTAATTCATTAAACATGTAAGACCTAGTCTTATCTGAGCTAGCAATCTCATAGGCTACATCCTTAATGTGTTCAGGAAAACCATATGTTAAGACGCTACGACTCGCAAAAATTAAACCTCTAGAGGGGGAAGTAGGTATATCTATTCCGGCTTTCTCAAATACTTCAAATTGTTTTGGGTGCATTGTATCTATTAACAAAATTGATTTTATTAATTCTGGGTATAAAGATGCAAAGTTTTGTATAATCAAACCACCAAATGAATGCCCTACTAAAATATATGGGGCAGAAATATTATCAGCTAAGAGTAAGGTATAAAGTTCTTTTGCTAATACTGAAGTCAGCCTTGGTTTTGGACCGCGAGTACTCCATCCATAGCCAGCCCTATCATATGCACATACCTTGGTTATTTTAGATATTTCAGGAATAATTTTTATCCAATCTAACATATTTGCACCTATTCCTGCTTCTAGAATTACTGGAGGTGATCCTTCTCCTTTACAAAAAATATGCAGGGAGTGAGTATCAATATTAACCATTTTTCCAGGAGGAGTATTTATAGTTATGTTGTCAAAAATTGTATTATCTGCCTGACTAGAAGATATAAATTTCATTATTATAAAAAATATTAAAACATTTAATTTTATAAGTATCAATTTGCTTGCTTCTTATTAAAATTATTTTTCCATAATATAAATCTATTTTTTGACTCAGTGTTTTCTTCTTTACTTATTAATTTATTAACATCTTTTAATAAATATAATGCATCTTTACTTCCCCTATCTAAGGCTATTAATAACCATTTTTTAGCTTCAATATAATCTTTTTTTATACCATTACCTAAAAAAAGTGCTTCACCATAATTAAATTGTGCTACTGCAATCCCACCCTCTGCAGCTTTTTTATACAGCGCTACTGCTTTTTTTTGGTTTCGTGTAACTCCATAGCCTCTTTCATACATAAAACCAAGATTGTTGATAGCTATTAAATTTCCTCTATTAGATAGTATTTGCCATATATCTAAAGCCTTTTCATAGTTGCCATTTGACAATGCTTGTTCTGCGGTTTGTATAGATACACTAGTTTGCGATTTTGCAGAAAAACTAAATGATAAGGTAATAAAAAAATATAATAAAATTATTTTGCATGTAATGTTTTTTTTAAACATACAATTATATATATGTTTGCTATTACAATTATCAATTAATAAGAAAAATTAAAATTTTAGAAAAGTATATGAAATATGTGTGGAAGGTTTACATTAAAAAATCAAAAAGCTGTAAAAAAACTTTATGATATTGATATTATTCCAAGTTATAATATAGCACCTTCTCAAAAAATATTAATGTTTTCTGGAATTAAACTAGATTATATTCCATGGTCATTTTCTCCAAATTGGTCCAAAATACCTATGAACTTATCTAATGCAAGAGCAGAGTCGATAAATATAAAGCCTTCATTTAAGAATTGTAAGAAATGTGTAATAATTGCTGATGGTTGGTATGAATGGAAAAGGACATCTATAGCAAAAATACCATTTTATCATTATGTCAATAATAGTCTCATTCATATGGCTGGTATATACAATGATAAAGGTTGTGCAATTGTTACAACTAATGCTTGTACTAATATTATTAATATCCATCATCGACAACCACTATTATTAGATGGTTTAAATATTTTAAATTGGGTTGAAGAAAAACAATTAATAACTTCTAATGTATCGGAAAAAATACAATTCTATCCTGTAAGTAAATATGTAAACTATCCGTCTAATAATGATGCAAAGTGTATAGAAAGAATATAGGATTTCAGTAATATATATTATTATAAATTAGGAAATATATTATGCATGCAATAAGACCTTTTAAATTAGAAATTAAAGAGGAAGAAATTAAAGACCTAAATTCACGCCTTTTGAATACTAGACTTCCTGATCAAGGCCCAGGTGAGCCTTGGAAAACTGGTACAGATTTAGAGTGGTTCAAAAAATTATTAGAATTTTGGAAAAAGGATTTTGATTGGAAGAATTCAGAGAATAAACTTAACGCTTTTCCTCAATTTAAAACACAAATATCAGATATAGATGTTCATTTCCTTCACTGTGAGGGAAAAGGTAAGAAGAATATTCCTTTGTTATTAATGCATGGGTGGCCTGGTTCAGTTTTTGAGTTTCTTGATATTATTCCGATTTTAACAAACCCTAAAAGCTTTGGAATAGAATCGGATATCGCATTTACTGTAATTGCTCCTTCTTTACCTGGTTTTGGTCTATCATTTGAGCCATTTCAAAAACGTTATGGGGTAGAGGAAATCGCAGACTGCTTAAAAAAGTTAATGGTTAATGTATTAGAATATAAAAAATTTTGTATTCAAGGAGGCGACTGGGGAGCAATGATTGGTTCGAGAATAAGTTATATTTATCCAGATAATATTTTAGGGCTGCATTTAAATATGTTGGCTTTAATAAGAGATTATAATGCTGACCATATCTTACTTCCAGAAGAAAAAAACTACGTTAATCAAATAAAAAAATGGAAACCAGAAGGAATGGGATATCAAGCCATTCAAGGTTCTAGACCGCAAACTTTAGCTTATGCATTAACAGATTCTCCGTCAGGCTTAGCAGCATGGATATGTGAAAAATTTTATGAATGGACAGATTGTAATGGGGTGCCAGAGAATTCTATTTGTTTTGATAAAATGTTAGCTAATATATGCCTTTATTGGTTTAGTGGAGCTATAGGTTCTTCTTTTTGGCCTTATTATGCTAGAAATAGAAGGCCTTGGTTTGTGCCTGCCGGAGAAAAAATAGAAGTGCCAGTAGGATATTGCGAATTTCCAAAGGAAATGTTGAGGCCAGAGAGAAAGCTCGCCGAGAAAACATATATTGATATTAAACGTTGGTCCAAAATGAGACAAGGTGGACATTTTGCAGCATTGGAAAATTCTGAGGTTTTAGCAAAAGAGATGTTTATATTTTTTAATTTATTAAAGTTATAAAATATTTTCAGTAAGACTTATTACAAATGCGTAGTCGAGAGCAATCTCTTCTATTTGGCCATCTCTTCCGGATTTACCTCCGTGCCCAGCTTCCATTTCTGTTTTAAGAAGTAAAATATTATTATCTGTCTTGAAATCCCTTAGTTTTGCTACATATTTTGCAGGTTCATCGAATAACACTCTGTTATCGGATAAACTTGTTGTTACTAACATATGAGGGTAATCCATTTTTTTTATATTATTATATGGTGCATATGAAAATATATAATTAAAATGTTTTTTATTATCCTTAGCATTTCCAAATTCTTTAAACTCTCCAACAGTTAGGGGAAGAGAATGATCTAGATTAGTAGTTAAAGAGTCAACAAAAGGAACAGCCATAATAATACCTAAAAATAACTCTGGTGCCTGGTTTACTACAGCACCCATTAGGAGGCCTCCAGCACTACCTCCCATACCTAAAATTCTTTTCTTAGAAGTATATTTGTTTTTTATCAAGTATTTAGCAACTACAATATAGTCTTCAAAGGTGTTTTTTTTATTAAGCATTTTGCCTTCATTCCACCATTTCATTCCTCTTTCCATACCCCCTCTTATATGAGCAGTCACCCAAATTATATTTCTATTTACTAGACTTAATCTGGTAGATGAAAACCCTGTGCCCATTGAGCTTCCATAGGATCCATAACCATATAATAGAAGATGAGAAGAACCATCTAATTTAGTATTTTTATGTCTAGTAATAGTTAGGGGAATTATACGGCCATCATGAGAGCGACATTCTAATCTTTCCACAATATAATTATTGCGATTGTGACCAGAAGGAATTTCTTGTTCTTTAATAAGTTTTCTTTTTTTCTTTTTAAGATTATATGAATATACTCTTTCTGGAGTTTTAGGAGAGTTATAAGAAATCAAAATATTATCAGTATTCCTATCTTTTTGTTTTAGAGATATCGATGGGCTGTAAACAGATTCATCAGAAAAAATTAGTTCTTCTTCTATATCATCTTTCAAATTTCTTACAAAAAGTTTTGGCAAAGCATTAAGTGTTTCTGATCTAATCATCCAATTGTTTAGCATGATAAAACCACCAACTAAGACTTCATCTTTAGCTGGAACAACGTCTTCCCAAGCATTAATTTTATTATGTTTGCATTTGCAGATTTTAAAATCCTCTGCTTCATCATTTGTATGCATATAAAAAGCATTATTCCATGAATTGATTGAATAAATTATTCCTTCTTTAGCTTTTTTGAACAATCTTGGTTTAGGGTTATTCTCATGAGTAGGAAAATAATATACTTCGCTTGTAGTATGATCTCCTGATCCAATTATGAAATACTTTTCATCTGAGGTCATACCTATACTGGTAGTAAAACGTTCATTTAATTCTTCAAAAATTAAGACATCATTTTTAACAGGAGCACCTATTTTGTGTCTGAATATTTTTTTTGGTCTATGATTATCATCAAGTTTGGAATAAAAAATATATTTATCATCTAAACTAAACGTAATGCTCCCAGATGTTTCCTGGATTTTAGATGACACAAATTTTTTATCAAATATTCTTCTTATATGTATTGTATAATACTCTGATCCTTTTAGATCTATAGAATATCCTAATAATTTATCATTATTGCTAACAGTTACATCTCCTATACCAAAATATTTTGATTTGGATAACTTATGTTCTTTATTCCCATCCCAATATGTTTCTGTTTTCTTTGAATTAAGTTTTCTTCTAATTTTTATTGAATAATTTCCAGTCTTTGTTGTTTTTGTCCAATATTCATAATTTAGATCTTTAAACGGAAGACTAATATTATTTAATTTAATTCTTCCTTTTATTTCTTTAAACAATTTATTTTGTAGCGGCTTTGTTTTTTTAAGGTGATATTCAGTAAATTTATTTTCTTTTTCTAAATATTGTCTAACATCTTTATCTAATTTTGAACTGTCTTTAAGAACTTCAAGAATATTTTTTTGGTGTATCCAGCTATAATTATCTTCCCATGTTTTGTCGTGACATTCTTTAATTTCTATAATTTTTTTAAGTATTGGAGCTTTCATGATATCCTATTCAAGTATTATTAATACTGATTACTAAAGTAGTGTAAAATAAATTAATGTAAATATTGTTTTTTAAATATTATTGGAAAAAATTAATGAGATTAAGACAAATTGCTATAGCTAGTTTGAATTTAAATAAATGCGAAAGAATAATTAATAAAGAATTAAAAATAAAAACTGCTTATAGGGATGAAGAAGTGGAAAAATATGGTTTAAATAATATTGTTTGTCCTATCGGAGGAGAGTTTTTAGAGGTTGTTTCCCCTTTTGTTGCTAACACAACTGCTGGAAGGTTTATTGATAAAAATAATGGTTCCTCAGGATATATGACTATTTTTCAATGTCATGATTCACTTAAAAGAAAAAAATATATAGAAAATATGGGTATTAGAGTATTAAATGTTTTTGAGAATCACGGAGTCTTTATTAATAATCAGTTTCATCCTAAAGATTTACCTGGATCTTTAGTAGAAATAGATTCTGTAACAAATACTAATTATCAAGAAAAATATGCAGATTGGCCTCCTGCAGGACCTAATTGGAGACAAAATATAGATGAAGAATATGTACAAGGTATTGTTGGAGCTACAATTGCTACTGAGGATCCTGAAAAATTAAGTAAGTTATGGTCTGAAGTTTTAGATAGTAAATTATTAGTTGAAAATAATTGTCCTAGTATTGTTTTAGAAAATGCTAATATTACATTCGTACAAGCTAAAAGTGATTATACAGATTTAGTAGGTATAAAAATAAAAGCATCTCAGAAAAGATTAAATATAGGAAAAAATATTAAAATGCTTGGGTTGGATATTAATTTTATATAATTACCGAGATGTACATTTATTTAATATGACTTGACTAAACAAAGATTCTTTACATTTTTCCCAGTCAGCAAGTCCTTTATCGAAAGTATCAAAATATCTAATAGTAATTAATAGCGCTATTAAAATACAAATTATTATTCCTGCTTTATGCATTAGGTAGTTACTCTTTTATTTTAAATATGTTAATTTAACTATAATGGAGGTAATTATATATGACTAAATATTATTTTGCTATTTTAACTTTATTTATTTACTCATTTGCATCTGCAGAATCATCAATACAATTAAATTAATCAATCAATACAAATTAATGTTTAGAATGTACTTTTCTAATTTAGAGCTTAAAGGAGTTAAATTCTGGAATGCAAACATGAAACAATCTAATTTTAAGCAATCAAATTTAAGTAAAAGTAAGTTGCAAGGCTCTAACATATCAGATTCACAATTTAATCAAGCAATATTTATCGGAGCGCAGTTACAGGGCGTAAATTTAAATAATGCTAAAATAAATAATTCTGATTTTAGAGGTGTAGATATGCAGACGGTTGAATTTATGGATGGAGAAGCAATAAATTCTGATATGAAATCTATTAATTTTACAGGTGCAAATTTAGAAAATGCAGATTTTTCAGGTAGTAATCTGTCTAATGTTAATTTTAATAAAATTGATCTATCTCGAGTTATTTTCAAAGATATATTGTTTTGTGGAAAAAGAGTGGTTAGAAAGATAAGTAATAGTTCATTTTAAGATGGAATTATAAATCAAGAGAAAAGAGATAACACTAGTATTTTAAAATTCTTATATTGTGACTAGAATAATATTCAGTTTACATTTTTTAAGTAACGAGATTCTATCCATTTTATAATTTTTTCTAATGATACAGAGGTTCTCATTATTTTATTTTGTTGGTAAACAACCCATTGCTTGTAGTTATTAGATTTTCTTTCGTATATTATTTTAAATATTG
>JAQWRB010000057.1 GCA_029243935.1 Alphaproteobacteria bacterium | reverse complement strand
GAAATTATTTAAGTTTATTATTTTTTTAAGTTTTTGTTTAAATATATACTCTGCTCATGCAGGTATTACAGGTATACTAACTCCAGAATCTACAAAAACGGTGTATGCAGATAGTCAAAAAAATAAAGATACAAAAGATACAAAAAAATCTGACGATAAGCATTAATTAGCCTGATTTAATAATAAAGAATTTTTCTATTTTATAAAACATTTCTATCTAGTTTTGTTTATTATAAAGGTAATTAAGTATGGCTATAAGTCATCTAGATGTTATTAAAGCTAATTCTGTAATAAATAAATATATTATTAGTACGGAAACATCTTATTCACATTCATTATCTGAGTTAACTGGTTGTCATACAATAGTAAAGTATGAAAACAAACAGCATACAGGCTCTTTTAAAATTAGAGGAGCATTAAATAAAATGTTATCTCTAAATTATAAAGAAAAGATAAATGGTGTTGTAGCAATGTCTGCTGGAAACCATTCGCAGGGTGTTGCATTTAGTGCAAAAATTATGGGCATTAAATCAACGATAGTTATGCCAGATAATACACCTTTTGCTAAAATTAGAAAAACTACAGATTTAGGTGCCGAAGTAATTATCCATGGTAACACTTTAATAGATTCAGAGGCATATGTAGATAATTTAGTAGAAACACGTAATTTAACAAAAATACACCCATATAATGATCCAGATATTATAGCCGGTCAAGGAACCTTAGCATTAGAAATGCTTCAAAAACATTCAGATTTGGATATTCTTCTTGTTCCAGTTGGGGGAGGTGGGCTCATTGCGGGGTGTTCTATTATGGCTAAACATATAAATAAAGACATTAAAGTTATAGGAGTACAAACAGAGCTTTATCCTTCACTTTATAATTTATTTAATGACGTCACTAATAAGTGTGAAGGTACTACGCTAGCAGAAGGTATAGCAGTCCAAAAAATTGGTGGCATTCCATTATCTATTATTAAAAAAAATGTTGATGATGTAATTTTAGTATCTGAAAAGTTTATTGAAGAAGGTGTCTCTACTTTTTTATTAAATGATAAAACAGTTGCAGAAGGAGCTGGAGCAATTGGTTTAGGAGCTTTGTTGCAACACAAAGAAAAATTTAAAGATAAAAAAGTAGGAATTTTATTATGTGGAGGGAATATAGATTCAAGAGTTTTATCCTCTGTCTTAATGAGAGGTTTAGTTAGAAAAGGTCAAATAATAACCTTGTCTATAGCTATGGCAGACAAGCCAGGACAATTAGGAATTATATCCCAGTTATGCTCAGAAGAAAAAGTAAATATACTTGGTGTAGAGCATAGTAGGTTTACATTAGATTTATCAGTTAGTGCTGCTAGGCTAGAAATTACTTTAGAAACAAGAAATAATGAGCATGCTAATAATATTATAAAAAGAATAGAATTATTAGGATTTTCTGTCATTGTTAAAAATACTAAATAAAAATATGGAATTGTAATTGGCTAACCTTGCAGATAAATATCCTAGAATTAATGATATGAAAGCGAAGGCTATTAAAAGAATGCCTCACTTTGCAGCAGAATATTTATTATCTGGAACAGGTTATGATAGAGCAATGGATCTTAACCAAGAGGTTCTTAAAAATATATTTCTAACTCCAAGATATTTAAAAGG
>JAQWRB010000056.1 GCA_029243935.1 Alphaproteobacteria bacterium | reverse complement strand
ACCTGGCCGGGAAATTTTCCAATTAATGCGTCACCTAAAATCATAACCTTTAAATCTCTTATATAAAAAGCAGTTTCACCAGGAGACTTTTGTGCTTCTAATTGAATAGACTCGATCCCACAAAAAAGCTTTTCCCCTCCTATAAAGGTGTTATCCGTTGACATTTCTAAGTTGTTTTTATCAAATTTATTTACCCAAACTGGAATAGAAAAAGTATCTTTTAATAAGTTACTGGCCCTCTCATGGTGAATATTAGTTAGCAATATTGCCTTTAGAGGAGATGAGGGATTAATATTTATAAGCCTTAGAAGTTCCTTTTCCTCATCTTTAGTTAACTCAGGAGGATCAATAATAATCGATTCATTATTATGTACTAAAAAGTATCCATTGAAATCCAAATTTTTCTCTTCTGAATATATATTCCAACTAAAAATATTAGGTAAAACTTCTTTTATCATGGAGAGTCTCTTTTAATTTTTATTTCTATTTAAAAAGTAGCTATTAGCTTTGTGTAGAATAAACTTAGCATCTTTAGTGTCGCCAAAACCTTTAGACTGAATCTCACCGAGACCTTTATAGTTTATGAACCAAGTCTCTAAGATATCAGTAATACCATTAAACTTTTTATCTAACTCTTTTATTGACATGATATTAGTAAATGGTGAATCTGGATTAACTGCAATTAGTTTGTCATCTTGCTCGCCATTATCTAATAATTTCAAAACGCCTATTAATCTTGCTTTAATAACACTACCTCTTTCTAGGGTTGGTCCTAATACGATTGCGTCAAGTGCGTCACCATCTCCACCAAGTTCCTTTGGAAGCATTGTTTGAGGTATCATCCCGTAATTACCTGGGTAGCCTATATATTTAACAACTCTTGGTTTACCCTTCTTTATATTCCATGTTAATGCTCCGTCTGACTTTCTTATTTCCCATTTATCAGTCCGGCCTGCAGGTATTTCAATCACAACATTTACTGATCCATTTTTATTTATACTCGGAAAGTCCTTAATTAGGTTGGCTGGAGATAAGAGTGTGTGTGGATCTATTTGTTTAAATCCAGGAGCAACCCCACAAAGAATGGGGCAATTATCCCCATAGCTAAATGATGGAAAAAAAATTAAAAATATAACTAAATATCTATGTAAATAAATTTTCAAATCACTCTCAATCCTCAGGGTAGAGACGAACCAAACGAACATAGCCTTGAGAATAGTCTTGGTCAAATTGTTGAGAGTTTCCAGATGTATAGGAAAAATAAAATGCCGCCTGCTGATCAAAGGGCAAACACCATGATGCGTTCCCTCCACCAGTTGCAAAAAGTGGATCGATATGAAGCTCACTATTTGATCTGCCCATAATTGTACTGTCTGAAATAAAAATCTTTTCAATTTCTTCTCTTTCTGGAATACGCCAGTCATGATAACCAAGATAATCTTTTTTGTTCATTTCATCGACAAAGAGCAGGGCCTCTTGAAATGTCAACCAGTCCTGGGCCACTGGCCATGAGTCTTCTTTCGACCATACTAAACCGGTATCATTATCTAATAGGGTTCCATCCCCATTATCTATAAATCTGCTAGTTTCATTCATTATCAATAACTCCAAAAATCACTGGCGTGTAAAAATTATAAAACACGGAAATAAAATTTTATTAATAATCTCTATTGAGTCATAATTCAATAGAAATTAGAGTTTGAATTAATTTGCTGCTAGAAATCATGACTCTAATTTGATACAACCCAACTATCGATTCTACTAGAAAGATTATAATATAACTGAAATTAAGGTCTGATGAGTAATAAAAGAAACCAAATATTTTTATGGTTGTTAATAATTTTTATAATGCCAGGTGTTGCTTTAGCGCAATCCTCTTGTGGAGAGAAGATTCCTGCGCTAGGTATTTTTGATCAAATCTCTCAGTATGCTTTGTGGCTTGCTTTAGCATTCATGATTCCAGGTATTATTTTTGATCATAAAATTTGGAAAAAGACATTATTGCTTTTAGCTATACTTCCTTTTGTAGCTTGGGCTTATGTAAATTTCTTTATTGACTATAACAGTCTTAAAAAAGAAATTTTTAATCATAACTCTATGGCTGAGGCCACGTTGGCTAATATTGCCGAAGCCCAGGATAGATATAAATCTGAACAAGAAACATATATAGGTGACCTGAGAAAGCTTTATTCCCATATTGG
>JAQWRB010000050.1 GCA_029243935.1 Alphaproteobacteria bacterium | reverse complement strand
TCTGAAACAGGAATAAAAGGAGGAATACCTCCCATTTTGCCATAGCCTCCTGAAACCATTATTAAGTCTCTATAATTTAAACTTGCTGCCTTAATCTTAATAAGAACATCATTTTTATTAACAATTTTAGGGTTACTTTTTTCTTCTATTATTAAGGATTCTAAATTAAAACCCTTTAATTGCCATGTTTTCATTATGTTA
This sequence comes from Alphaproteobacteria bacterium, assembly GCA_029243935.1. Classification (GTDB taxonomy): domain Bacteria; phylum Pseudomonadota; class Alphaproteobacteria; order TMED109; family TMED109; genus TMED109. Next base: position 2,931 of record JAQWRB010000050.1, on the reverse strand, counting down.
TCCTTTAGATCAGATTAATTATGAATAAATTAATTTTTATAATTTTTAATATTTTTTAAAACACTAATCATTTCTTTTTTTGATAAAATATTTGGATTTCCAATTTTTTTAGCTTCTAAATATTGATGACATAAATTTTCCACCTCTTCTGCTAGTTCAAAAGCTTTACCTAAATCATCTCCATAGGCCACTTGTCCATGGTTTGACATTAAGCATGCTCTACGGTCTTTAAGAGCTTTTATAATACTACGTGACAAAGCTCTAGTTCCAAAAGTCGCATATTTAGAACATTTTATGTCGTGCCCACCTGCTAACGCAACCATATAATGAAAAGCAGGTATTAATTTCCCATGTACAGACAGTGAGGTAGCATATAAAGAATGGGCATGCACTATAGCATTTGCCTCATTTTTTTCTAAATAAATATCTTGATGGAATTTCCATTCAGAAGAAGGTTTTAGTCCATCCTTATCATAATTGCCATCTAAAGAAACAAACACAATTTCCTTAGGTAAAAGTGTTTCATACTTTCTGCCTGATGGAGTTATTAGAAAACCTTCAATATTTTTAAATTTAGCTCTTAAAGAAATATTGCCTGATCTTAAAATAGATAAATTTGTAGAGTTTAGCTTTTTTGCATATTTAATAACTTCTTTTTTTAATTTTATCATCTAAATAAACTTCTTATACCGTCTGTAGATGCCTCACATATTCCTTTATCTGTAATTAGTTTTGTTACTAAGCGTGCCGGAGTAACATCAAAACCAGGATTATGACTAGATACCATATCAGAGACTATTTTTACTCTAGTTAATGCTCCTGAAGAGTTAATACCAGAAACATGTGTTATTTCTTCATTATCTCTTTCTTCAATTTTAATTTTATTAACTCCTGATTCTAAAGAAAAATCAATTGTAGACTCTGGTAAAGCAACGTAAAAAGGAATATTATTATCAAAAGCACATAAAGCTTTCATATAGGTTCCTATTTTATTACAAACATCTCCATTGGAAGCAGTTCTATCAGATCCTACAATACACATATCTACTTTTTCACTTTGCATTAAATGACCTCCTGCATTATCTACTATTAAAGTATTAGGAACCCCGTGTTTGCTCAATTCCCATGCAGTTAATGCTGCTCCTTGAGACCTTGGTCTAGTTTCATCAACCCAGACATGAATATCAAGACCTGCATTATATGCTTTGTATATTGGAGCTAGAGCAGTTCCCCAGTCTACACAAGCTAACCACCCCGCATTACAGTGGGTTAATATGTTAAAAGTCTTACCTTTAATAATTTTAGACTTTATAATTTCAAAACCATAATCACCTATTTTAGAACATTGATTGATTGAGTTTTCTTCTAGTTTTTTACAGAAATTCCATAAGTAATTAGTTCTATCTTCTTCTTTAAGTTTTAAAATATTATTTAAAATTCTTTCTAAAGCCCACCTTAAATCTACTGCTGTAGGCCTAGTACTAATTAATACATCATATGCTTTTCTAATATGTAATTCTGATGGGTTATCCTTAACAGCAAAAAACATCCCATAGGAAGCTGTAACTCCTATTAATGGAGCTCCTCTTACCCACATATCTCTAATTGCTTTAACGCAATCATCTATATTTTTTAAAGTTATATATTTTAATTTATGAGGTAAAAGCGTTTGGTCTATTATACTAACCTTAAAGTCAGATGAAGACTCTATAGCTTTTTTATGTATTCCATCTATAAGCATAAATAAACCTTAAAAATAATAAAAAATATATTACAAATACTATTATATAATTGAACGTATTAATATCATTATATATACATAGTATTAATTCTTTTTTTTCAGTTTATTAATTAATTTAAGGTTTAAAAATGATCACTAGATATAGCAGACCAGAAATGGTCGAAATATGGAGCACTTCATCAAGATTTCAAACTTGGTTAGATATAGAAAGATATGCATGTGAAGCCCAAGAAAAATTAGGCGTTATTCCTAAAGGTGTTGCTAAACAAATAGAAAAAAAAGGCAAGTTTGAAATAGACAAAATAGATAAAATTGAAAAAGAAGTTAAAAATGATGTTATTGCATTTCTTACAAATGTTGCAGAACATGTTGGTCCAAAAGCAAGATTTATACATCAAGGAATGACCTCATCGGATGTATTAGATACCTGCTTCAATATTCAACTCAAAAATGCTAGTAAAATTCTTGACCAAGGATTAACAAGGTTATTAAAAGCACTTAAAAAAAGAGCTTTAAGTAGTAAAAATATGGTATGCATTGGAAGAAGTCATGGAATACACGCAGAACCTACAACTATGGGTTTAAAATTTGCTAACGCATACGCTGAGTTTAAAAGATGTAAAGAAAGACTAGCCTTCGCAACACATGATATATCTACATGTAAAATTTCAGGAGCTGTTGGTACTTATGCAAATATTAACCCTAAAGTAGAAGAATATGTAGCAAAAAAAATGAAACTAAATGTAGAAACAATTTCTACACAAATATCTCCAAGAGATAGACACGCAATGTATTTTTCTGTTCTAGGAGTAATTGCTAGTAGTTTAGAAAGAGTATCTCTAGAAATTCGCCATTTACAAAGAACAGAAGTAAGAGAGGCAGAAGAAAAGTTTAGTGAAGGACAAAAAGGAAGCTCAGCTATGCCTCATAAAAGAAATCCTGTTTTGACAGAAAATATTACTGGTTTAGCAAGGCTAGTAAGGTCATCAGTTATCCCTGCGCTAGAGAATGTAGCTCTTTGGCACGAAAGAGATATTTCACACTCATCAGTAGAAAGAGTGATTGGGCCAGATACAACAATTACATTGGATTTTGCTATAAATCGTTTAGCTGGAGTTATAGAAAACTTAGTATTATATCCTAAAAATATGTTAAAAAATTTAAACCAATTAGGGGGGTTACATTTTAGT
>JAQWRB010000025.1 GCA_029243935.1 Alphaproteobacteria bacterium | reverse complement strand
ATTTATTTTTTGAAGCCTTAAAACTAAATAAAATTTAAATAGTCCTAATGGATAGGAACAATAGAGTTGGGAATATTTTCCCTCTTTATTAAACCCTTCAACTATGTCTTCACAAAATAATTCAGGATTAATAGTAGCTATTTTAATAGTCTTATCAATTGAAGGGGTGTCTGTTAATGAATAATTCATTCTAGCTTCTAGAATAGGGCTATCTGGTCCTCTTAATAATCTTTCAACATTAATAATATTATGGATTTCGTGATGTAACCTATCATACAACCATTCACTAAGAATTAAGTCTTTATCTTTTATTTTATATAATTTTAGCCATGTATATTCTGCAAAAGAACTGTCTTCTGGCTTAATTGATATAACACCTGTTATGGATTCGTTATAATCTAAAACTAAGGCACTTTCTTTAAAATCATTCGGTATATCAAATGTTTCAATACTCTCAGCATAAGATGAAAAATTTTTAAATATAATTAATAAAATTATAAAGTAAATAGTATAACTATTTATTTTAAAACATTTTATTTTCATTTTCTGTCAAATATTACTGGTTTGCCATTAGGGGTATCTATTAATTTTCCATATTTCATTATGACTTTACCATTCACAATAGTCATTACTGGCCAGCCTTTTACAGTTTTATTATTAAACGGTGTCCAACCAGATTTATTTGCCATCATTTCATCAGTTATTTTAACTTCTTTACTTAGGTCTACTATTGTTAAATCCGCGTCATAATCTAATTTAATTTCTCCTTTATTAAAAGCTTTATACAGTCTAGCAGGGTTAGTAGATATTAATTCACATAATTTAAATATACTAATTTTACCATTATTCACGTGGTTTAGCATAATTGGTAATAATGTTTGAACACCTGGCATACCAGAAGGGCTTTCAGGGTATGGTTTTAGTTTTTCTTCTTTAGTATGAGGAGCATGGTCCGACCCTATAACATCAACAACACCATCATTTATTCCTCTCCATAAGGCATCTAAATGTCTTTTAGTTCTAATAGGAGGATTCATTTGTGCGAATGTACCGAGTTCATTATAACATTCTGGAGCATTTAAAGTTAAGTGCTGTGGAGTAACTTCAACACTAATATATTCTTTATTATTTTTAATATATTCAATTTCTTCTTCTGTCGTAATATGTAATATATGTACAGGTAATTTTGAGGCATTTGCAGCATTTATTACACGCTTAGTTGCTTTTAATGCTGTTTCTTCATCTCTCCATATAGGGTGATAATTTACATCATTATTTTTTATTAAACTTTTTCTTGCGATTAACCTAGGCTCATCTTCGGCATGAACTGCAACTCTATTTTTTCTACTTTTAAGTACTTTTAATAAAGTTTCATCATCTGCTACAAGTAAATTTCCTGTTGAAGATCCCATAAAAATTTTTATTCCTACACAACCTGGAACTTTTTCTAGTTCTGGCAACGATGATATATTTCCTCCTGTAGCTCCCCCGAAAAAAGCATAATTTACCCACATTCTGCCTTTAGCTAATTCTAATTTATTATTCAGTAACTCTACAGTAGCAGTCGGAGGATATGTATTAGGCATTTCAAAAATACTGGTAACTCCTCCTAGAGCTGCACCTTGTGTTCCAGTATTCATGTCTTCCTTATGTTCTGAACCAGGCTCTCTAAAATGTACTTGGCTATCAATTACACCTGGCATAATAGTTAGATTGTTTGCATCAATAACTTCTTCTGCTTCATAATTTAAATTTGTAGTTAATAGAGTTATCTTTTGATCTTTAATCCCTATATTTAATTTTTCTATAGTTTGTCCTATAACTACATCACCATTTTTTATAAAAACATCATATTTTTCAGTCATATCAATCCTTAAATTATTAATGGGAAACTTATTATTTATATTTCATACACTCAAATGATTTATAAATAGATATTATATATTAATCTACAAAATTAATTTCATTTGCTTTCACTTTATCTTTTATAAATTGTAACCTTTTCTCTGGATTTTTCCCCATAACATTATTTACAAATACCGAAGTTTCAGGAACTATGTCTCTAGGTAAATTTACTCTTAATAAAATTCTATTATTAACGTCCATGGTAGTCTCTTTTAATTGTCTTGCAGGCATTTCTCCTAAACCTTTAAATCTACTAATATCTACTTTACTATTAGTTTTAAAATGTTTTTTTATGATCTCATCTTTATGCTCATCATTCATTGCATAAAATGTAATATCTTTTTGTGTAATTCTATAGAGCGGAGGTTGAGCTAGATATAACATGCCTGCAGTTACTAATTCTTTCATTTCTTGAAAAAAGTATGTCAATAATAATGAGGTAATATGTGCTCCATCTACATCTGCATCAGTCATTATTATGATTTTTTCATACCTTAGCTTCTCTATATCAAATTTTTCTCTTGTTCCACAGTTTAGTGTTTTTTTTAAGTCGCTAAGTTCTTTATTTTGTTCCATTTTATCTATGGTAGATGAAGCAACATTCAGTATTTTTCCTCTTAAAGCTAATATTGCTTGGTTTTCTCTTTTTCTTGCCTGTTTTGCGGAACCACCTGCAGAATCTCCTTCAACAATAAATAATTCCGAACCTTTTGCTTCTTTTTGTGAGCAGTCCGCTAGTTTTCCAGGCAAATATATTTTTTTAATTAAGTTGTTTTTGCTTAAATCTTTATCTTTTTTTCTACGTATTCTTTCTTCAGATCTATTAATGGTTTCACTTAATAAATATTTTGCAATTTCTAAGTTATTGTTTAACCATAGCTCAAAGTGATCTTTTAAAAAATTTTCAATAGATTTTTGTGTTTTTGGGGATGACAGCTTTTCTTTGGTTTGTCCTTGAAATTGTGGATTTGTTATAAAAATTGATATAATACCATATGACCTACCTAATAAATCTTCAGATGATATTTTTTCAGATTTTTTTATATTATTTATTTCTCCAAATGATCTCATAGCTCTTGTTAAACCGGTCTTGAAACCATTTTCGTGACTTCCTCCTTCAATTGTAGGGATAGTATTACAGAAACTCAATAAGTTAGAATCTAGTTTGATAGGCCAGCATATTGCCCATTCAATTATTTCCTCCTTAGAATCTAAATTTGTTTTACCACAAAACATTTGTTCAATTAACAAAGGACCATTTGATAATTTGTTTACTAAAAAATCTTTTATACCATCAGGAAAATTATAACTATGTTTTTCTCTATTCTCCAGAATATCTGATTCAACTTCCCAATTAATAGTTATTCCTCTAAATAAATATGCTTTTGATTCAGACATATCACGAAGAATTTTAGCATCAAAATTTACTTCGTAGCCAAATATTTCACGATCTGGAATAAATTCTATATAGGTGCCTTTTTTATTACTTTCCTGTATTTTTTTTATTTTGTATTTAGGAATTCCTTTTGCAAATTCTTGTCTCCATAGGTTTTTATCTCTATTAACTTCAATTAAAAGGTCTTCTGAAAGGGCATTAACTACTGATAATCCTACTCCGTGAAGTCCTCCAGATGTATTATAGGCTTTCGAGTTAAATTTTCCACCTGAATGAAGAGTAGTACATATTACTTCTAAGGTAGATAATTTTGGACGTTTTGGGTGGTTATCAACGGGAATACCTCTACCATTATCTTTAATGCATAATTTGTTATTATCTTTAAGTGTAATACTTATTGTAGTTGCATAGCCTGCTACTGCTTCATCCATAGAATTATCTATTATTTCTGATGCTAGATGATGAAGAGCCTTTTTATCAGTACCTCCAATGTACATTCCAGGCCTTTGTCTTACAGGTTCCAATCCCTCAAGGACTTCAATATCTTTAGCTTCGTATGAATTTTCTTTTTTTGGTTTTTTGTCAAATAAATCAAGCATATCTAACGTATAATAATATTATTGTTAACCATCAAGTAATATATTTAGTATATGAAAAAAAATTAGTAACTATATATAGAAAAAGCTGTAAGGTATATAACCTTACAGCTTTTACCTAAATTATACTTTTAGCTAGAATAGTACATATCGAACTCTACTGGATGAGGAGTATACTCAACTCTTTGAGCTTCTTCTTTTTTAAGTTCAATGTATGCATCTATTTGTCCATCACTAAATACTCCACCTTCTGTTAAAAACGCTCTATCTTTGTCTAAAGCAGCTAGCGCTTCCGAAAGACTTGCTGCAACTGTTGGAATTTTAGCAAGTTGCTTAGGTGATAAGTCATATAAATCCATTTCGATCGGGTCTCCAGGATGTATTTTATTTTTAATGCCATCCATTCCGGCCATTAACATTGCAGAAAAGGCTAAATAAGGGTTAGCTGTTGGGTCAGGAAATCTAACTTCAACCCTTTTAGCATTTTTACTAGTTCCATAAGGTATTCTCATAGACGCTGACCTATTTCGAGCAGAGTAGGACAAAAGAACAGGTGCTTCAAAACCTGGAACTAATCTTTTATAAGAATTAGTACTTGCATTAGTAAATGCATTTAAAGCTCTCGCATGTTTTATTATTCCTCCTATGTAATATAGACATGTTTCACTTAAACCCGCATACTTATTCCCAGCAAAAACAGGAGTATTCCCTTTCCAGATAGATTGATGGCAATGCATTCCCGATCCATTATCATCAACTATAGGTTTAGGCATAAAAGTTGCAGTTTTTCCATAAGAATGAGCTACCATATGTACACAATATTTATAAATTTGAATCCAATCTGCTGTTTTCTTCATAGGACCAAATTTAAAACCTAGTTCATTCTGTGATGGAGCAACTTCATGATGATGTTTCTCCATAGGAAGTCCCATCTCCATCATAGAGGTCACCATTTCAGCTCTGATATCTGTCATAGAGTCCACTGGAGCAACTGGAAAATAGCCACCTTTGACTTTTGGTCTATGCCCCACATTTCCTCCATCAAAATCAGAATTTGAATTATATGGACCTTCTTCAGAATCTATTTGATAACCTGTATTATTTTGAGAAACATTCCATTTAACATCATCAAATACAAAAAATTCAGCTTCTGGACCAAAGTAAACAGTATCTCCAATCCCTGAAGCTTTTACGTATTCTTCTGCTCTAATAGCTGTTGATCTGGGGTCTCTATCATATCTTTTTCCTGTACTTGGCTCAATTATATCACAAAATAATATTAGGCTAGGTTGTGCGGTAAATGGATCTAAGACAGCACTATCAAAATCAGGTTGTAGAATCATATCTGATTCATTAATAGCTTTCCAGCCAGCTATAGATGAACCGTCAAACATAATTCCCTCATTTAATACATCTTCATCCAAAGAGCTTACTGTTTGGGCAGTATGTTGCCATTTTCCTCTTGGATCAGTAAATCTAAAATCTACAAAAGCGATATCTTTATCAGAAATCATTTTCATGATAGATTTAGCTGTATTTGTTTTTGATTTTGTACTCTTTTTAGCCATATTTCCCATTCCTTATTAGTTATTCAAGATTATTTAAATTGCAGTATCACCCGTTTCACCAGTTCTTATTCGTATTGCTTGTTCTATATTAGTTACAAAAATTTTGCCGTCACCAATCCTACCGGTGTGAGCTGATTTTTGAATTGCTTCTATAGCTTGTTCTAATAAATTATCTGCAATTATAATATCAATTTTTAATTTTGGTAAAAAATCTACAATATATTCAGCTCCTCTATAAAGTTCCGTATGACCTTTTTGTCTTCCAAAACCTTTAGCTTCAGTTACTGTAATACCGTGAACACCAGCCTCTTGAAGAGCATCTTTTACTTCGTCAAGTTTGAATGGCTTTATAATAGCTTCAATTTTTTTCATTTTTAACTCCTTAAAGTTTTAATACTATATTAATATCTTTATTATAAGCATGTTTTGTGCCAACTATAAAATAGTGAAAACTCTATTAAAATTATATATTTAATAACATAAAATTATAAATATGTCGCAAAAATAATCATTTGATGATTAAAATTTATACATAATATTTCATTTATTTGTTATTTGTTATATTCTATTTGTTTATTTTGATAATATTTAGTATTAAATTGGTAACAATTTATGGCGGGTGTAGCTCAGTTGGTTAGAGCACCGGTTTGTGGTACCGGGGGTCGCGGGTTCAAGTCTCGTCATTCGCCCCATAAATTTTATTTAATTTCAATATTATTGATTTAGAAATTTTATATGCTTTTGATTCTTTTATATCTGCATAAGCAAGGATGCTTTTAGCTGAAGCCTTGCATTTATTGTTTACAAATAGAGCTTGGTCAAATGTTATAGATTTGTTTCCAATTCTACTAATATATGTTCCTATTTTTATTTTACTTGGATAAAATATTTGACCTATATAGTTAATGTTAAAGTTTACTATTACAAAACTATATTTCTCTGTTTCCAAATTTCTTATTATATTAACTCGAGCACTTTCAAAATATCTTGAAATAGAAACATTATTTACATGGTTATAACCATCTGTATCTCCCCATCTAACATTTTCCTCGAATATATTTTTATAAATAGATAATTTTTGGTGAATATTTTTATTATTTTGCATATACTTACCTTTGTTTAGATTTAAATAAGAGAAAAAAAGGAAAAAATATCAATGGTAAAAATGTTAGTATATACATTATATTCACAAATGATATAAGGTGTGATTCCTCAGCAATAAGCTTAATAAAATAGTTGGTATCATTAATACTTAATGGGTATATATTATAATTATGAAATAAACCTTCATTTTGGTTATAATTATCTTTAACTCTATAACTTAATTCTGACATATTAGTTTTATAAAATCTATCCATTAAAATTACAATTATAGCAATTGCTACAGCTGATCCAAGATTTCTTATAAATTGAAATAAGCTAGCCCCATGGTCTCTAAACTTTGATGGAAGAGATGCATATGTTATAGTCGCTAGTGCTGGATAAAAAAGACCTATTCCTGTACCTCTAATTATTCCATTTATAATCATCATGTTCATTGTTACGTCTGAATTCCATAGGGTCATATAATATTGACCTATCATGTAACACAATAAACCAATAATCATAAGGGACTTATAATATCCATAAGATAAAAGTCTTGAAGCTGTTAAAGTTCCTATCATTCCTCCAATCCCACTAGTTGTTATAATTAAACCTATTTTATCTATAGGGTAGCCGCCTAAAGAGGATAAAAAGTCAGGCAATAGAATAAAAGGAGGAACTAAAAGTAATCCAAATAAAAAAACAAAAATTAACCCTCCTAGATAATTTGAATCAAAGAATATTTCTTTAGGAAATAAGGTTTTACTTTTTATAAAATAAAGTAAAAAAAAGAGAAATAGAAATATAACTGCTGATATAGTCAAGTTTATAATAAAGTTGGAAGAAAACCAGTCTAGTATTTGTCCTCTATCAAGAACAAGCTGCATACTAGATGCACCTAAAGCTAAAAAGATAAAGCTAAGAAAAGCAAATTTAATCTTTTTGTTTATTTTGTTTTCTTCTAAGCATATATATGAGCCTATAAAAGCTATAATCCCAATAGGTACATTTATTAGAAACACCCACCTCCAACTATAATGTTCTGCAAAATACCCTCCTAAAAGTGGCCCAATTAGTGGTCCAATTAAAAGTCCTAAAGTCCAAAAAGATAGAGCTTTTCCTCTTTCTTTTTCTGGAAAGGCATTAACGATTATAGATTGACTTAACGCGACTAACGGAGCACTAAAAACCCCTTGTAGGAGTCTAAATATAAGTATTTGATCTAAGTTTTGAGATAATCCAGACAATGCAGAAAATATAGAAAAACCAGCTATACCTATTAAATAAATATTTTTTCTGCCAAATTTTTCTGATAAATACCCTAAAAGAGGAATGCAAATAGCTGTAGAAATGGAATATACTGTTATAATCCAAGCTATTTCTATTTTACTCGCTGAAAAATACCCCAACATTTTTGGTAATGCTACGGATATACATGCTAAGTCTACAGTAACTAATGCAGTAGCAATACATGCAAAGAATAAAATATAATTTTTATTTCCCTTAAAGTTATTAAACATTTTTATTAATATTACCTAACTTAAATTAATAAGAGCGCTATATAATACTTGTTAAGTTTTTTTATATGACTTTGTTTACTTTTGTTGTAGTGATTTTATTAAATAACAGCTATGTCTATCTGATGGAAGTTAATATTATGAGGCTATTTAAGAAATATATTACAAAGATATTTCATATTTTAATGGTATTAATTTTATCTATAAAAACTGTTTCTTCTGAAGAGAATATAATGGATGAATCAAATATTCTTTTTGATCAAGGTAAATATATTGAAGCCGTAAATCTTGCTTCAAAAATTTTATCAATTGAATCATTCCTATTTCGTGCAAATACTTTAGCAATATATGGGCATTTTATATTAGAAGGAGAGGAAGCACTTAAGGTTTTTAAAGAGGCTAGAGGTTATGCTGAAAAAGCATTAGAAATAGATATAACTAATGATGCAGCTCATTTAGAAGTAGCTCATACTATGGGAAGATATAGTCAGTTAATAGGAGTGCTAAGTGCATTAAAGCAAGGTTACGCAGAAAAAATTGCATTTCATTTAGATGAAGCCATTAAGTTAAACCCTAGGAATGTATCTGCTCAAATTTCAAAAGGTACTTGGCATGCTGAAATAGTTAATAAAGCTGGTTTTATGTCAAAAATTTTATATGGAGCTACTTCTGATTTTGCACGAGAACATTATAAAATTGCATTAAGGTTAAATATTAATAATATTGGTATTCTTTATGAAGTTGCAAATGGGTTAATTTTGTTAGAAGAAAAACAGGATATATTAAATGCTAAAAGACTTTTACTTAGTGCATTAGAAATAAAACCTAAAAATCATTTGGATCATCTATACTTAAATAAAGTAAAATTTTTAATAGAAAAATTGTAATTATATTTTTATAAATAGCCTCTAGCATCTATATTCCATATATCATGTATTTTTTTATTAGATATTATTTTACAGTTGTTATAGAGGTTTACTGTTGGGTCACAATGTGTAGGTTGAATAAAAACTGTTTCTCCTAGCATTGGTTTTGTTTTAGAGTTTTTATGTAAAGTTATTTTACCGTGTTCGTCACCCATAAAACTATATTTTGAGCCTAATAGCTTTTTTCCTAATGGGACTGGTAAGAGTTTTGAATCTGTAGATAAAGCTTTTAAACCTGCATCTATAATAAAATTATTTTTATCTATAATACTAATAATTGATGTGGCTATAAACAAACCCGGGCTATATGGATTAGGTATTGATTTATAAATAGATACTTTATCATATTCTACGTCACTATAAATATAACTTCCAGGTTGTAATTCAGTATATAAATTACTTTTAGTATCTAGGTCGTGTGAGCCAGTTCCGCCACCTGAAATAATTTTTGGAAATAGATTGTTTTGTTTTAAGCTATTTATAATTTTTTTTAAATGAGTATGACGAATAGTCGTTTCAATTTTTCTTTGATTATAATTATTAATATGTTGAATATCTCCAGCGTAGGCTGTTATTCCCTTATAATTCATATTTTTATTATTTTGTATTTGATTAGCAATATTTATAATTTCTTTAATAGATTGTACACCAGTTCGTGAAATTTTATTGCTTCCTACTTTCATAATATCACAGTCTACTAAAACATTAACTTTATTAATATTATTTCTAGCAAGACTATTAAGATATTTAATTGAAATAGAATTATCAATAACCATCATAAATGTTTTAGATAATTTAATTAGCTTATTTAGTCGTTCTTTATCATGATGATTAGTTATAGGTGTTGTTAATAATACCCCTTTAATTTTATTTTTAATCATTATTTCTGCTTCATATAATGTTGCAACACATACACCCACGGCACCATTTTCTAGCTGTATTTTTGCTATGTTAGACATTTTATGAGATTTAGCATGAGGTCTTATACTAATATTATTCCTAGAGGCATATTTTGACATTGTCTTTATGTTTTTTAAAAGACATGACTTATCTATTATTAGAGAAGGGGTATGCAATTTAATGTTTTTATTAATCATAATTTAATTTTCTAAAAAGATTCAATCAAATAATATCATAATTACTTCAAAAAGTATTTGTTAATATGATAAAAAAGAGTTTAGAGTATTATTCTTTGGGAGGTATTAAATGAATTTTATTAAATTAACCTTAATATTTACTTTAAGTATCTTATTTGTTTCTTGTAATAATCAAGATGAGGATAAAACTAAAAACATTAGTAAATCTTCTAAAAAAATTAATATTAAAATGGCTGCAGCTTTTCCTTCTAGTTTGATTATTTTAGGGGAAACTGGAATTAAGTTGTCAAAAACAATCAATAATATATCAGGAGGAAATATAAATATTAAATATTTTGAACCTGGAGCTTTAGTCCCTGCAATGGAAATATTTGATGCGGTATCAAGTGGCAGTGTTGATGCTGGTTGGGCTTCTCCAGCTTTTTGGGCTGGAAAAATTCCTGCTTTGCAGTTTTTTACAACTTTTCCTTTTGGGCCAAACCCAAGTGAATATATAGCCTGGCTAAGATATGGTGGTGGCAATGATATCTTTAAAGAAATATATCATGCGCATAATATCCATTCTATTCATTGTATGGCGACCTCACCAGAGGGCTCTGGATGGTTTAGAGAAGAAATTAATAGTGTAGAAGATTTAAAAGGTTTAAAAATGAGGTTTTTAGGGCTGGGCGCTAAAGTAATGGAAAAATTAGGGGTATCTACTCAATTAATGGCAGGCGGTGATATATATGCTGCCTTGGAATTAGGTACTATTGATGCTACGGAATATGGAATGCCGGCTATGGATTTAGAATTAGGGTTTCATGCAATTGCTGATAATTATTACTTTCCTGGCTGGCATCAGCCTGCAAGCTTAGGAGAATTAATGATAAATTTAGACTTATGGAATTCTTTAACATTAACCCAGCAAGGTCAGATTGAAGTTACATGCGCTGAAACGTTTTTAGATAGTTTGGCAAAAAGTGAAGCAGTTCAGGTGCAGGCCATTAACAAACTTAAGGAATTTGGAGTTAAAATTCACAAATGGTCTCCTGAAATGATGGCTTTATTTAATGAAAACTGGGCTATAGTTGTTGAAGAAGAGGCTAGTAAAAATGCAGAATTTCAAAGAGTATGGAGCTCGCTTAAGAGCTTTAGAGAAAATTACGCAATTTGGCATAATCTTGGTTATGTAGATTAATATTTAATTTGTATAAAAGTTAGGTTTTAATTTAGCAGTACAAGTTCCATTAGCTATTAATTTTCCTTCAACGTTTTCTAGCTTTCCTTCTATAAATGCAATTGACTTAGTATTCTTAATTACTTTTGCCGTAGAGATGTTTTTGCCTATTGTTGCTGAATTTAAAAAATTTACTTTAATTTCTAATGTTAAAACTAGTACATCTGCTCCACATTTTGACATACATGCAAGAGCCATTACGGCATCTATCCATCCTGTAATAAATCCACCTTGCACAATACCTCCAGAGTGACACATACTTTCATTGGCAATATATCTTGCAGCAGCAATTCCTTTTTGAGTATCTATATATAATACTTCGTCTATGCCTAAAGTTGATTGAGGGTATCCTGAAAACATTTTTCTTAGTTTTTTAATTGAGTCTAAATTACCTAAGTCTTTCATAGGAGTCTTTCTTTGAATATTTTTAATATAAATAAATTAAAGAGTTTATAATGTCATATTTATTACTAAATATGACATTATAATATTTTGATTAATCTACAAATCCTAGATCTTTCCAAGTTTTATAGCTTTCTCTAAATTTACTTAGAGATGCCCAAACCCTTGCAAAATCTTCATCTTTTGCAGCTTCTTCTTCTACAACTTCATGCCAAGCGTTTTCAAATACTTTAAGTATTTCATCTGACCATCTATGTAGATTAACTCCTTTAGCTTTTAACTCTTCTAATGCTTTAGGTTGTCTTGATTCAGCCATGGCCAAGCTTAATACAACACTTTCTGTACATGTAGCTTCTACTTGAGCTTTTTGGCTTTCAGATAACGCATTCCATTTATCTAAATTAACCATTAATTCTAATGCAGAAGCAGGTTGATGCCATCCTGGAAAATAGTAGTGTTTAGCTACTTGATAAAAGCCTAAGTCTAGATCTATAGAAGGCATAGCAAATTCGGTAGCATCTATAGTGCCAAGTTCTAAAGCTGGATATATATCACCTCCGGCTAATAGTTGTGTTGAAACACCAATTTTATCCATAACTTTTGCCCCTAGTCCAAAAAAGCGCATTTTTAGACCTTTTAAATCGTCTACACTTTTAATTTCCTTTCTAAACCATCCAGAGGCTTCAGGGGATATTATTTCGCATTGTACAGGATGTATATTATGTCCTGCATATATTTCTTCCCATATTTGTTTTCCTCCACCTTCATGATACCAAGCAATAAATTCACTTGCATTTGGTCCAAAAGGTATAGCACTAAAGAATTGTACAGCAGGAATTTTTCCTGCCCAATATCCGGCAGTAGACCAGCCTGCATCTACAGCGCCTGAAGAAACAGCATCAAATATTTCTAATGGAGGTACTAAAGCTCCAGGTTCAAAAAATTTAATATTAATATTTCCATTAGATACGATATTAACTCTTTTAACAAAATTTACTCCACCTTCACCTATTATATTTAGGTTTCCAGGAAATGTACTTGCCATTTTCCATTTTACCTTATTTACGGTAGATGATGCATCTGACTGGCTTGTTTCTTTTGCATTATCACAAGATGCAAGAAAAATTGAAGCAAGTAAGACTATTATAGAATTTATTAGAATATTTTTCATTCAATTAACCTCCCTCTTAATTTACATATATAATTAAAAAAATAGAATTAAGTGTTGATTCATAATTGATATAAAGCAACATTTTTTTTAATTATATGTATAATATTGTGTATAAAATTATATTAAGGATTAGTTATGGCAGATTTAATAAAAATTGAAGATATTACTATTCGTAAAATTGATGAAAATCAATACGTTTCAGGACAAATTACTATAGATGTTTTAGAAGAAATTGCTAAATATGGAATTACTTTAATTATTAATAATAGACCTGATAATGAGGAAGTTGATCAAGTTCGTTCAGAAGAACTTAAACTAAAAGCTAAAAGTTTGGGTATAAAATTTATAGATATACCTTTCTCTGGAAATAGTCTTACAAAAGAAAATATTATTGATTTTAGTAAGTTAATTAAAAACTCGTATGATGAGAAGTCTTTATTTTTTTGCAGGTCAGGTGCAAGGTCATCAACTATTTGGGGGTTAGCTTCTGTTTTATACTTAGATCTGAATATTGTAGATGTAATGAATAAAATTAATGATATTGGATACGATTCTACTGTTTTACCTAATATGGTAGAATATTTTAAAAATAATTAAATAGGGTTTTTAAATTTGTTGATTGTCATGGTAGATCGAGACTTTGAATTTAATGGAAGGTCTTATAGAGAACTTCCTTTAGGAGGAACAGAAACAGCTTTTGTTTTATTAGCGGAAGCTTTTGTTAAAAATGGTCATAGAGTAATCGCCTTAACTAAAAAATCTATTACTGATGATTACAATGGAGTAAAGTGGAAACCTTTAAATACAAAGATTGATGAATGTGATCTTTATATAGTAAATAGGGCTCCTAGCTTACTTGACAAGTCACCTATTGCAAAAAAAATAATTTTATGGGTACATAATCCTGCAAATTATTTAAATAAGTTTAGAAATTTTAGAAGATTATTTTTAAGAGATTTAAAAGTAGTTTGTTCCGGAGAATATCATTTTAATTCATTACCTAAATGGATTAGGTCTAGATCAGCAATAATTCCTTTAGGTCTATCAGAAGATCTTTTTTCTTATAATAATTTATCAATAGATGCTCCTAAACCATTAGTGATTTTTACATCTAACCCTGAAAGAGGATTACTTTGGTTAGTCAATATCTGGCTAAAATATATAATAATAGCTGTCCCTAATGCTAAATTACATATTTTTGCTGGCCCTAAGACTTATGGTGGAAGAAACAAAGATAAGATTGAAAATATTTTAAATACTATTAAAGTTATAAAAGATTCTAGTATTACTTTATTTGAACCTCTTCCCAAGAAAAAACTATTTAAAAAATTATTAGGCTATAGAGCAATGCTCTATAAAGGAGATCCTGGTGAAACTTTTTGTTTGTCTATAGCTGAAGCACAGGCATTAGGGATTCCATGTGTTGTTCAACCCATAGGTTCTTTGGCAGAGAGGGTTAAAGATAAAGTAACAGGTGTAGTTGCTCATAATGATGAAGATTTTTGTAAGGGTGCTATTTCTATTTTAAAGGAAGATAAAATCTGGCATAAGTATAGAGATAACTCTTTAAAACTTCAAAGAGATAATAAATGGGAAAATATAGCTAATAGATATTTAGATTTAATGGACTAAAGTTTTGGTTGGTTATTTTCTTCCAAGTCTGCTTTTAGGTAACTAATTAAAACAAAAAGTGCTGCAAAAGTAGCATTTAAAAATCCCCAGCCTTTTTCTTTATAACCTTTTCTTGTAATGTAACATTTATAAAATCTTGTTAAAGATCTTCTAATAGTTACCCATAGAGGTGGAATGTTTTTTTTAGATTTTATAATATCACTAGCTTTAGCAGTTGTATATCTGTCTAAACGAAGGATCATATCTGAAATATTACTATCAACATAATGATCTATTCTATTATTTAAAAAACCATGTTTATATTCTAAATTTAATGATGGGTGAATAGTTTCATTTCCCCAAATTTTAGATTGTTTATTAAAAAGACAAGGTTTAGATGATACTCCCCAGGAAGCTCCCCATCCATACCTAACTCTTTTATTACCAATAAAATTGTCAAAAGGAATTAAAAAATAGCCTTTTGAAGAGTCTTTTAAAAAGCCAATTCTTTCTTTAGCTTCTTTTATTAATTCTTTATTGGCTCTTTCATCTGCATCAATTTCTAGTATCCAGTTATTACTACATTTTGATATACCTTCATTTCTTCTTTTTCCCTCTGATTCCCAACTACCTACAAAAATAGAACATTTAAAAGTTTTAGCAATATTAATAGTATTGTCCGTAGTTCTATCCAAAAGCAAAACAATTTCATCAATGCTATTTAGGCTTTCTAGACATGATTTAATATGTCTTTCTTCATTTCTTGCTACAATAAGAGCGGTAATTTTAACATTATTAATAGAGTTCATTTAATTCCAGATGTATATTTTAATTATGTATTAATAAAATGTATATTAGCATAAATAAAATGGATATATAATTTTGAATAAAATAAAATATAATATTGCTGTCTCTGGAGCATCTGGATTTATTGGTAGGGCTCTTATAACTAAATTAATTAAAGAGGGTCATCAAGTTTTTGGTTTAGTTAGAAATAAAATTACTTGCTATGATCCTATTTATTATAAAAATATACTTGTTGAAGATATTTCAAAAAATATCGTTTTTGATGAAAAGATAAAAATAGATATTTTAT
>JAQWRB010000023.1 GCA_029243935.1 Alphaproteobacteria bacterium | reverse complement strand
CCCTCTATTACTCGAGATGTAAGTGGAGAAGGTGTTCAACAAGCATTATTAAAAATCATGGAAGGTACAGTTGCTAGTGTTCCTCCTCAAGGAGGAAGAAAACATCCGCAACAAGATTTTCTTCAAGTTGACACAACTAATATTTTATTTATATGTGCAGGTGCTTTTGGTGGCTTAGAAAAAATTATAGCTAAAAGAGGCTCGGCAAGCTCTATTGGTTTTAGCGCGGATCTGCCAATATTAGATAATAAAAGAAATGCAGAACTACTTTTAGATTTGGAACCACAAGATTTATTACAATATGGACTAATTCCTGAGTTTATTGGACGGTTACCTATAATTGCTACACTTAAGGATTTAAATAAGAGTGCCTTAATTAGTATTTTAACAGAACCTAAAAATGCTCTCATAAAACAATACGAAAAAATGTTTGATATGGAAGGTGTTAAACTAACTTTTACTGATAACGCATTAGAGGCTATAGCAGATAAAGCTCTAATTAGAGAAACTGGCGCAAGGGGACTTAGGTCCATTTTAGAAAACACTTTAGTAGATACAATGTTTGACTTACCAAAATTAAATAATGTTGAGGAGGTAGTCATAAATAGAGAAGTTATTAATCATAGTAAAAACCCAATACTCATTTATGCTAAAGCGGAACAAAAAATTAAATCAACTGCAATATAACTGTAACATTAGACTTGAAATTTTATCTAAGATATACAACATATAGTATATAAGTTTTTTAACCTTTAATATCTTGGAGCATTATTTTATGGATAGTCAAAATAATACAAATACTTTACCACTTATACCTTTGCGAGATATTGTGGTATTTCCTAATATGGTAGCTCCTTTATTTGTGGGAAGAGATAAGTCTGTAAAAGCCTTAGAAACTGCCATGAGTACGAATAAAGAAATAATTTTGGTTACACAAAAGAATTCTTCTCTTGATGATCCGCAAGCTGAAGATATATACAACGTTGGTACTTTAGGAAAAATTTTACAATTATTAAGATTGCCTGACAAAACTGTAAAAGTATTAATAGAAGGTGGGCAAAGAGTTACCATAAATAATTTTAAAAAAAATGATCAATTTATTGAGGCAAATTATACATTTCTGCTAGATGCAGAAGTAATAGATCACATAGAAGAAAAAGCTTTATTAAGAACTGCATTAAATCAATTTGATGCCTATATAAAATTAAACAAGAAGATTTCTGCAGATGTTCTCTCTGCCTTAGCAGATCTAAAAAATATTTCAAAAATGTCTGATATGATTTCTTCTCATCTTAATATTACTTTACATGAAAAACAGACTTTATTAGAAGAATTGTCACCATCTGAGAGAATAGAAAAAGTATTAGAATTTATTGAGAATGATTTATCTGTTATAAAGGTAGAAAAGAAAATTAGAACAAGAGTTAAACGTTCTATGGAAAAAACTCAAAAAGAATATTACTTAAACGAGCAAATGAAAGCGATTCAAAAAGAATTATCTGAAGAAGAGGAAGAGAAAGACGAAATTACAGAATTTGAAGAAAAAATAAATAAAATAAAATTATCTAAAGAAGCAAAAATTAAAGCTAAATCTGAATTAAAAAAACTTAAAGGTATGGGGCCAACATCAGCTGAGTCTTCTGTAGTAAGAAACTATTTAGATTGGTTGATTTCTATTCCATGGAAGAAATATACCAAAGTTAAGTATGACCTAACTGAAGCAGAAAATATCTTAAATGAAGATCATTTTGGATTAGAGAAGGTTAAAGATAGAATTATAGAATATTTGGCTGTTCAAACTAGAACTAAAAAATTGAAAGGGCCTATTATTTGCTTAGTTGGAGCCCCTGGAGTTGGTAAAACATCATTAGGAAAATCTTTAGCTAGAGCTACAGGTAGAAAATTTGTTAGAATTTCTTTAGGTGGAGTTAGAGATGAGTCTGAAATTCGTGGTCATAGGAGGACATATATTGGTTCAATGCCAGGTAAAATTATCCAAAGCCTTAAAAAAGGTAAATCCTCAAACCCATTATTTTTATTAGATGAAATAGATAAAATTGGAGCAGATTGGAGGGGAGATCCTGCCTCAGCACTTTTAGAAGTACTTGACCCTGAACAAAATAGCACTTTTAATGATCATTATCTTGATGTGGATTATGATTTATCAGATGTAATGTTTGTTACTACGGCTAATTCTTTAAATATGCCAAGACCACTTTTAGATAGAATGGAGATAATTAATTTATCTGGCTATTTAGAAAATGAAAAAATTGAAATAGCAAAAAGGCATTTAATAAATAAACAATTAGAAAGAAATGGCCTTAAAAAAGAAGAATGGTCAATAACGGATGAAGCAATAGGAGATTTAATTAAATACTATACAAGGGAGGCTGGAGTAAGAGGTCTAGAGAGGGAAATAGCATCTTTATGCAGAAAAGCAATTAAGGATATAGTTAAAGGCAAAACTAAAGAAGTTGTTGTTACTGAAAATAATTTAGAAGAATATGCAGGTATTAGAAAATTTAAGCATGGTCTTGCAGATAAAGAAAATTTATTAGGTATTACTACGGGCCTTGCATACACAGATTTTGGAGGAGATTTACTCTCTATTGAGGCTGTTACAATGTCGGGTAAGGGAAGACAGCAAATCACTGGTCAATTAGGTGATGTTATGAAGGAATCAGTTCAAGCAGCAACTAGTTATGTGAGATCTAGAGCAATAGATTTTGGAATAGAACCACCAGTATTTGAGAGAAAGGATATCCACGTTCATGTTCCTGAAGGAGCTACACCTAAAGATGGTCCTTCAGCAGGCGCAGCAATAGCAATATCTATGATATCTGCTCTTACAGGCATACCAGTTAAGTGTGATGTAGCAATGACTGGTGAAATATCACTTAGAGGAAGAATAATGCCTATAGGTGGTTTAAAAGAAAAATTATTAGCAGCATCGAGAGGAGGAATTAGCAAAGTCTTAATACCCGTAGATAACGAAAAAGACTTAAAAGATGTTCATGAAGATATTAAAAACAGTCTTGATATTATCCTAGTTACACATTTAGATGATGTAATTAATCATGCTTTAGAAAATAAACCTTCCCCAATAGAATGGAATGAGGCAGAATTCTTAAAAAATAGTAAAAATAATGTTAGTGAAACTCTTGAAAACATTGTAAAACATTAATATAATATATTTTGACTTTTATATGTAAAAACTATTAAATAGAGTATGGCAGTTTAAATAACAAATAATTATAAAGGGGCGCTTTATGAATAAAAATGAATTAATCGGTGCAGTAGCATCAACGACTGGAGTTTCTAAAACACAAGCTTCAGATGCAGTAGAAGCTGTTTTTGGTTCAATTAGCAGAGAACTATCATCAGGAGGCGAAGTACGCTTAGTAGGTTTTGGTACATTTATGGTAGCAAATAGAAAAGCTACTACAGGAAGAAACCCAAGAACTGGTGAAAGTATTCAAATAGCTGCTTCTAAACAACCAAAATTCCGTCCAGGAAAAAGTTTAAAAGAATCAGTTAACAAATAATTTATTAAAATATTTATTGCCGGTTTTTAAGCTAAGAATCGGCAATTTTTAATTAATAACTAGTGCAGGGTGATTAGCTCAGCTGGGAGAGCGCCTCGTTTACACCGAGGAGGTCGGCGGTTCGATCCCGTCATCACCCACCATTATTTTTTAATTAAATAGGTTGTATATATTGAAATGAATATATATACAGTACTTATCTTAGGGGATGTAGCTCAGTTGGTTAGAGCGCCGGCCTGTCACGCCGGAGGCCGCGGGTTCGAGTCCCGTCATTCCCGCCATTAAATAGTATGTAATGCTGATAAATTATTAATATAATAAAAGTAAATAGGCTTTATTAAAAATTACCTTTTATGTAAGTTTTGGGGTATGTTTTATTAATCCATTCATTTACTTTAGGGTGACTCTCAGTAGATAAGCAAATTTTAGAAATATTTTTATAACTTTTTAAAATATCTGACTGAATACCATCTAAATTACCACTTATAAGCCATCCTATCATGCGCCAAATAGCAATATCCGCAATTGAAATCTTAGCATTAACTAAATAATTATTTTCTGAGTCAATACTATTATTTAAAATAGATAATTTGCGCTTAAGGCTTTCTATAAAAATATTGTTTCTATCCTCTGCTTTTGTTTTTGATACCATTTCTGTAATATCTGTTGCAATATCAATATATTGATCAATTAATGCTGCTTCTATGTTATTATTTTGAGGATATAAATCGGCTAATTTTCCACAGAATCTACCAATCCCACCAGTTTGTGCTACAGAGATTTTGTCTACAACTAGGCAAGGAAGTTGATGAAATGGAATTTTTATTCCATTATCTAAATGACCATTACTTTTAACTCTTTGAAATTCATCACTTGTAATTCTTAAGTCTTCAAACTCTATATTACCAAGATAAAGAGATAACCTTGCTATTTCTGCACGCCAAAAAGGAAAGTCAAAATATATAAGTGATATTTTCATTATAGCTCCAATTAAGTTAAATAATAATTATAATACTCCAGTTAATATATATATTCGGAAGCTTTTTTTAAAGCTTCTATTATATTTCTTTCATCTGCAATTCCCTTACCAGCAATATCAAAAGCAGTACCATGGTCTACAGAAGTTCTAATAACAGGTAGACCTACAGTAACATTAACTCCATTTTCTATACCCATTACTTTCACTGGCCCGTGTCCTTGATCGTGATACATAGCCACTACTAAGTCAAAATCTCCCCTTGCAGCAAGATAGAATAATGTATCTGCCGCCAATGGTCCTTTAATATCCCATTTTAACTCTAATGCCTGCTCTATAGCAGGATTAATTTTTTCTTTTTCTTCTCCATAGCCGAATATTCCTTCTTCTCCAGCGTGTGGATTTATAGCACACACTCCTATCCTAGGTTCTCTACCAAGACTTTTGTATAATATTTTTCTTCCACGTTCTATCGTCCTAAAAACTAAATTAGGTTCAATTTTATTAATAGCATCTAAAAGTCCCATATGCGTAGTAACGTGAATTACATTTAATTTTGGTGTAGTTAACATTAAGGAGACTTCTTCAGTATTTGTTAATTTAGCAAGTAATTCAGTATGGCCTGGATATTTATATCCTGCCAAATCTAGAGCTTTTTTACTTATAGGAGCCGTACAAATAGCATTAATTTTATTATTTAATGCTAAAGTAACTGCTGTTTCTATATATTTATATGCAGATTTACCACTAGTTATTGAGTTTGAACCGTAGGTCATATTTG
>JAQWRB010000163.1 GCA_029243935.1 Alphaproteobacteria bacterium | reverse complement strand
TAGTTAGAAAAGGTCAAATAATAACCTTGTCTATAGCTATGGCAGACAAGCCAGGACAATTAGGAATTATATCCCAGTTATGCTCAGAAGAAAAAGTAAATATACTTGGAGTAGAACATAGTAGATTTACATTAGATTTATCAGTTAGTGCTGCTAGACTTGAAATTACTTTAGAAACAAGAAATAATGAGCATGCTAAAAATATTATAAAAAAAATAGAATTATTAGGCTTTTCTGTCATTGTTAAAAATACTAAATAAAAATAGGGAGTTATAATTGGTAAGTCTTGCAGATAAATACCCTAGAATTTCTGATATGAAAGATAAGGCAATAAAAAGAATCCCTCACTTTGCTGCAGAATATTTATTATCAGGTACAGGTTATGATAGAGCTATGGATCATAATCAGGAAGTTCTTAAAAACATATTTTTAACTCCTAGATATGTTAAAGGCACAGTAGAGGCAGATTTAAGAACAAAGCTATTTAATAGAACATATAGTACTCCATTTGGCATAGCACCTGTTGGAATGACTAGTTTAATTTGGCCTGGTGCAGAAATAGACCTTGCAAAATTAGCTAATAATAAAAATATTCCATACACTTTATCTACAGTTGCATGTGCTTCTATAGAGAAGGTTGCTCCTCATTTAGATGGGAAAGGTTGGTTTCAATTATACCCACCAAAAGATAAAATAATTAGGGATGATTTATTAAAAAGAGCCTCTGATAATGGATACGAAGTATTAGTAATTACTTCTGATATACCAGCTTCTAGTAGGCGAGAAAGATTAAGAATGGCTGGTGTTTCTGTTCCTCCTAAAATTAATTTTAGAACAGTATTTCAGGCAGCTGTCTCTCCTTTCTGGTCTTTAGGGGTATTAAAACATGGAATGCCAAGGTTTGGAACAATGGATAAATACCAAAAAAGCCAAGGAAACAATAAGATTAAAAAGGGTTATGCAGGAAGTCAGATGGACCGTTTTCTAGATTGGCAATATTTAGAAGAAGTAAGAAGTATCTGGAAAGGACCAATAGTATTAAAAGGGTTGATGGACAGTAGAGATGCACTAAAGGCCAAGGACTATGTAGATGCAATATATTTATCAAACCATGGTGGTAGACAATTAGATTTAGCACCTAGCCCAATGCAAGTTCTTCCTCAAATAAGAAAAGAGTTAGGAAATGATTATCCTATTTTAATTGATAGTGGTTTCTATTCAGGACAGGATGTAGTTAAAGGCTTAATGTTAGGAGCAGATTTTGTAATGATAGGCAGGCCATTTATTATTGGACTAGCAGCGTTAGGTAGCAAAGGTGCAGAACACGCTCATTACATAATAAAAGATGAAATTGAAAATATAATGGAACAAGTTTGTGCTGTTAATATTAAAGAATTAAAAAATCAAAAAGTAAGCACAGGAAAAGATTTCTTTTTGAACTATATAGAATATTAATTTATTAAAAAGGTAAAATTTTCAATGAAAAGAAGAGGTTTTTTAAAAAAAACTATTGTAGCTAGTACAGTTGCTGCAGCTACTACTTTGTCCGCTCCAGCAATTTCTAAAGGAAGAATTAGATGGAAAATGGTAACATGTTGGCCAAAAAATTTTCCTGCATTAGGAACAGGTGTCCAAAGAATTGCTGATTCAATATATGCCATGTCAGACGGTAGGTTAGAAATTAAAGTTTATGGAGCAGGTGAATTAGTGCCTGCATTCGAAGTCTTTGATGCAGTGAGAGAAGGAATTGCTGAAATGGGCCATGATGCCCCATATTATTGGATTGCTAAACATTCTGCTATGCCTTTTTTTACATGTGTTCCAGGTGGTCTTACAGCTCAAGAACATGCTTCTTGGATATATTTTGGGGGAGGACAGAAGCTCTGGGATGAGCTTTATAGCCAATTTGGATTAAAAGCTTTTCTTGCAGGTACAGGTGGGTCTAATGTTGGAGGTTGGTTTAGAAAAGAAATTAAAAGTTTAAAAGATTTACAAGGCTTAAGAATGAGAATGCCTGGTTTGGGAGGGGAAATGTTATCGAGACTTGGTGCAATTCCTATAAATTTGCCTGGTGGAGAGTTATTACCAGCTTTACAATCAGGGGCATTAGATGCGGTAGAATGGATAGCTCCATATAATGATTTAGCATTTGGGTTCCATAAAATTGCTAAATATTATTATGCACCAGGTATTCAGGAGCCTGGAAGTGCTCTAGGTTTAACAGTAAATTTAGAGGTTTATAATAATTTACCAATTGATTTGCAACATATTATAAAGTCTGCAGCAGAAAATGAGGCATTTAAAATGCTTGCTGAAATGACAGCAGGTAATGCTTTTTCTTTAGATGTCTTAATAAATAAACATAAAGTAATATTAAAAAGTTTTCCTAATGATGTGACAGATGCAATGTTTTCTGCAGCCCTAGATATAGTCAAAGAAAAAGCAGAAGAAGACCCTTTTACTAAAAAAGTATATAACAATTGGTCAGAATATAGAAAAAAAATAACTAAGCTTGCTCCATTAACTGAACTTGGATATATGAATCTTAGATCCAAATTTACAAATAAGATCAATGAATAGAAATTAATATATGAACTCTAATGATAAACAAAAAGAATATTGGACTCAATCAGCTGGAAAATTATGGGTTAAAGATAAAGTTGAAAAAGATAATATGTTAGAGCCATTAGGAAATTATGCATTATCTAAGTTTAATATTAGAGAAGGAATGCATGTTTTGGACATAGGATGTGGAACCGGAAGAACTACAGCACAAATTGCTAAAACTGTTGGTAATCTTGGGCATGTTTCAGGTTTTGATCTATCAGAAACAATGATAAATAAAGCTATAGAATATTCAGATAAATTTAAAAAAAGTAATATGAGTTTTACAGTGCAAGATATTCAAAATGAAAAGTTAAAAAGCCTACATTTTGATGGAGCCTTTTCAAGGTTTGGAATAATGTTTTTTAGTAATCCCATTATGGCATTTAAAAATATTTATAATAGTTTAAAAAATGATGGTTTATTAACATTTATTTGTTGGCAAAGTCAGAAAGAGAACATTTGGTACGATTCTGGTTTAGAAATAGTTAAAAAGTATGTAGATATTCCATTAACTGAAAAATATAGTCCAGGTCCTTTTGCATTTGCTGATAAAAATTATCTAGAAAATATTTTGATTAATTCAGGATACAATAATATTAAATTTTATAATTATGAAAAAGATATAGAATTATTTAAAGGTTTTGATTTAGATACGTCTGTTAGAAATTATCTAGAAAGGACACCAATATTTAAAGAAAAAATTAAATTATTAAGTGGTGAAGTTAAAGAAAAGCTTCATATAGAAATCAAAGATGTTTGGAGACCTTACTATAAGAATGAATATTTATTATTTCCCAGCAAAACATGGATAATTAATTGCAGTAAATATTAATTGTAAACAAATTTTTCTATTATTTTTAATTGGTCATTTACACCTTTTTTAAAGGCTTTTATATTAATTCTTTCGTCATTTCCATGAATTCTTCTAAATTCTTTTAAAGGAATTATTACAGGGTTAAAACCATAACTATTAATACCAATGTCTCTAGTAAAATGACTATCTGTAAAGCCAGTAGTTACTCTAGGTATTATATGTGCTTCAGGATATAAATTTGTAAGAGTTTCTTGAATAGATTTATATAATTCTGTTTCTGTAGTAGAAGATGCTGGCGTAAAGGCCATTAAAGTTTTTACTTCTATTCCATATGGTTCCATCATACTTTTTATCTTATATATAAAGTCTTCTGCTGGTTGATCAGGTAAAATTCTACAGTCTATTTCTGCCCATGCTAAGGGGGGAACCACATTAATTTTATTAGAAGCTCCTAATCTTGTGATTGAGCATGTATCTCTAGTAAGTGAGTGGTGAAAAGGGGATCTTTTTTGTAGAGCTTTTATAAAATCTTCTTTTTTTACAGCTTGCTTAATATTTCTATATTCCTCAGATTGTTCTTTATTGACTATATCAGAAAGACCATTAAAATATTCAGATACGCTGTTAATAATTTTTGGAGGAAAAGGATTGTTTTTCAAGAATTGTAAGCCATCTAGTAATTTTGTTACTGAGCTGCTCTCATTTGGAGATGATCCATGACCAGGCTTTCCTATTGATTCTAACCTTAACCATACTGGTACTTTTTGAGTAAGCTCAATTTCAAAGACAAGTTTATTATTTACTATTCTTCCACTACCACCCTCATTTAATAAAAATCCAACATTTTCAAATATTTCAGGATGGTTTTTAATTAACCAACCAACTCCAAAATTTCCTCCAGCTTCTTCATCTGCTGTTGCAAGAAAGATAATATCTCTATTTAATTTTTTTCCTGTTCTTTTAAGATTAATAAATGTTGCTAGCTGGGATATACCTGTGCCCTTCATATCTAAAACGCCTCGACCATATAAATGATTATCTATTTCAGTTGGTTTAAATGGGTCTACAGTCCAATGTTCCTTAT
>JAQWRB010000031.1 GCA_029243935.1 Alphaproteobacteria bacterium | reverse complement strand
ATTCTGAGCCAGAAGCAAATAAACTTATTTCCGAATTTTCTTTTTCTACAACTACATAAGCACCTAAAGAAGATAAATTATTTTTTGTATATTCTTTACGTATAGGTTGTAAATTTTGTCTAGATAACGCTATCACACTAGGGGTGTTTTTTGAAGCTAGAGCTTCCTGCCATACTTCTAGTGTTTCTGTGCTATCTGCAGGTCTCCAGACTTCTAGATTTGGAATAGCCCTTAAAGCTGACAAGTGCTCTACTGGCTGATGTGTAGGACCATCTTCTCCTAGTCCTATAGAATCATGCGTCATAATATAAATTACTTTTAAACCCATTAAAGCTGACAAGCGAATTGCAGGTCTACAATAATCTGTAAATACTAAGAATGTTCCTCCATAAGGAATTAAACCACTATGCAAAGCAATACCATTCATTATAGCTGCCATTGCGTGTTCTCTTATTCCATAATATATATAGCTTCCAGAAAAATCCTTAGCATTAATTGCTATTTGGTTTCTTGCTAATGTATTATTAGAACCGGTTAAGTCAGCTGAACCTCCAATTAAATTAGAAACTATCTCTGTTAACTCATTTAAAACATTTTCACTAGATTTTCTTGTAGCTAAGGAAGTTAAGTTTTCTGCTAAACTTAATTTATAGTTTTCTAAGCTGCTTTCTAAATTATCAAGATTCTTGCCTGAAATAGCATCATTAATCTCATCATTATAATTAGAGGTATTATATATTTTTTGCCATGATTCCCGTTCTGTTTTTCCCTTTATCCCATTATTATTCCATGCATCTAAAATATTTTCAGGAATGACAAATGGTGCATGACTCCAATTTAATTCTTTTCGAATCAATTCTATTTCTTCTTTTCCCATAGGAGATCCATGACTTGAAGACTTACCTTCCTTATTTGGAGAACCAAACCCTATTTTAGTTTTGCAAGCTATTAAAGAAGGACGTGGATCAGCTATTGCTTTATTAATAGCTTCTTCTGTTTCAGATGGTGAGTGACCATCACATTCTATAGTATGCCAATTACTTGCCTGAAAACGAATAAGATTATCATCTGAAGTAGATAAAGATGTTGGACCATCTATAGATATCCCATTATCATCAAATAAAACAATTAATTTACCAAGACCTATATGCCCTGCAAAAGAAATAGCTTCTTGACTGATTCCCTCCATTAAACAACCATCACCAGCAATTACAAATGTTTTATGATTAAACAAATCACTACCATATTTGTTAGACATGATTTTTTCTGCCAAAGCAATTCCAACAGCATTAGCAAGCCCTTGGCCTAAGGGTCCTGTTGTAGTTTCTATTCCTTTAAGTTCTCCGTATTCAGGGTGTCCAGCAGTTTTAGAATTTAAAGTCCTAAAATTTTTTATATCTTC
The DNA here is from genome assembly GCA_029243935.1 of Alphaproteobacteria bacterium. Classification (GTDB taxonomy): domain Bacteria; phylum Pseudomonadota; class Alphaproteobacteria; order TMED109; family TMED109; genus TMED109. The sequence goes on along the minus strand of JAQWRB010000031.1, from coordinate 62,019 downwards.
CATACTTATATCTTTATAGCCGTTAAGATATAGTAATGAATACAATAACATTGAGCCATGACCAGCACTTAAAACAAATCTATCTCTGTTAATCCAATCAGGGCAACTAGAATCAAACTTTAAAAATTTAGTAAATAAAACAGTCGCAACATCAGACATACCCATTGGCATCCCCGGATGACCAGAATTAGCTTTCTCTACTGCATCCACAGATAACATCCTGATAGCATTAGAAAGTTCCGTATTATTAATTTGATTATTTTGTGCCATGGAGGTTTAATATCCTATAAAAGTTATTATTAAAAAGACTTTATTATCTATTTTTTTTTCTACTTTATTGCAAATGTAAGTTAATTCATCTTATTCTGTTATAAGAAATAATTTTAAAACAATACAATGTTATTTATTTTTTGTAGACAAAAATATTTTAATTAGGAATATAATTATTATGAAAGACTTAAAATCATCATTAGATAAATTTGATTCTTCTATAGAAAAATTGAATTCTGTAATTACCTCTATTAATAATAACAACGTTATGAGCAATAAAAAAGTTGAAACAGTGCTTTTAAAAGAAAATGAAAATTTAAAATTTAAGTATGCAGATACTCTAAATAAATTGGAAAAAATATTGCTAAAAATTGATACATTAGAAAAAAGTAAAAAAAATGCCTGAAGTAAGCATAACAATAAATAATAGAGAGCATAAGATTGCTTGTTCTGCTGGTGAAGAAGAAAGGGTTAAAGAATTATCGTTATTATTAGATTCAGAAGTTATAAACATAGCTAATAGCTTAGGGCAAATAGGTGATGTAAAATTAATGGTTTTAGCTGCCATAACTATTCTTGATAAAAATCAAGATGCAATAGAGGATGCTATAAAAATTATAGATAATAGCACAAAAAAAATAGAAAAAATATCTCAGAAAATAGAAAAAAAGGCCTAATATTAATATATAATTTATGTTAGCTTGTTATATTTAAACTAATAATTTATAATCTACTTGGAGTAATAGCTGCGGGATGCGAAATATAGAAAAACTCCAGGACCTTTCTAATCACTCGGGAATCTCCTCTGTCAAGACTGTGGTCTTGTTATGCGATTCCCACCTATAACTTAGGCTCCGAGGTGGTTATTCAAAAAATTCGGTCTAAGCGGCATTACTCCACACAAAAAAAACAATTAAGAAATGCACTTATTAAAACAAGAAAAGCATTTCATTTGATATCAGAAGAATATAAGAATAATATAGCTCATAATTTAATAAAGTTTTTACATCTTAAAAAATGTTTAACAATTGAGAAAAAAATTGCTTTATATTGGCCTATTGGATCAGAAATAGACACAAGACCTTCTCTCGCAGCTCTAAATGAATATAAAATATTAATCTCAATTGCTTCTACAGAAAAAAATAATATTAAATTTCGTCTGTGGAAACCTAATGCAAAATTAGTAATTAATAAATTAGGAGTTAACCTAAAAAGTGTTGAGATAAAAAAACTCGACGTAATAATATGTCCATTAATAGGTTTTGATAAAAGGCTTAATCGGTTGGGAAGAGGAGGAGGATATTATGATAGAATATTACTTAAAAATAAAAATGCTATTAAGATAGGTTTGGCATATTCTACTCAAGAGATATTATCAGTGCCAATAGAAAAACATGATATAAGGATGGATGCTATTATTACTGAAAAATTTATCTATGATAACGCTTACATTAAAGGGACAGTTCTATGAATATACTATTTTTAGGTGATGTAATGGGAAAGTCCGGTAGACAGGTTGTTATAAAAGAACTTCCAGAACTTAAAAGAAAGCTTGAAATTGATACAGTAATTTTAAATGGAGAAAATGCGGCAGGCGGCTTTGGAATTACTCCTAAAATTTGTGAAGAATTTTATGAATTAGGCGTAGATATTATTACAACAGGAAACCATGTATGGGATCAAAAAGAAATTATTCCATATATAAGTAAAGATCCGAATTTATTGAGACCTAATAATTTTCCACAAAATGTTCCAGGGCAAGGCTTTGTAATTTATAAAGATTTAATGAATAGAAATATTTTAGTGATAAATGTCATGGCGAGATTGTTTATGGATCCACTTAATGACCCTATTGAAAGCATAGATAATATTTTAAGGGATTATAAAATAGGAGAAGAAGTAAACGCAATAGTAATAGACGTACATGGGGAAGCCACATCAGAAAAAATGGCAATAGGTCATGCTTTTGATGGTAAAGTTAGTTTTATAGTTGGCACGCATACTCATGTACCTACATTAGATGCTCAAATTCTAAAAAATGGTACTGCTTACCAATCAGATGCAGGCATGTGTGGGGATTATGACTCAGTAATAGGTGGAGAGAAAGAAGGCTGGGTATCAAGATTTAAAAATAAAATGCCAGTGGGCAGAATTAATGTAAGCTCAGGTGTGGCAACTTTGTGTGGTGTAGTTGTCAATATTAATGATACAACAGGACTGGCAGTAAATATTGAGCCCATTATTATAGGCCCAAGATTAATTAATAGAGTACCTAAAAAAATATAAATAAAAATTTATAATTTTAAAAAATAAGTATAATAAAAATTATTAGATATAATATTGGGATTAAAATGGCAGGACATTCAAAGTTTAAAAATATTCAATATAGAAAAGGTGCGCAAGATGCAAAAAGAGCAAAATTATTTTCAAAAATGGGAAGGGAGATAACTGTAGCTGCTAAGACAGGCCTTCCAGAAGCAGAAAAAAACCCTAGATTAAGAAATGCTATTATAAGTGCAAGAGCTGAAAACATGCCTAAAGATAGAATTGAAAAAGCTATTCAAAAAGCAGTAGGTGGCAATGATGATGCTGTGTATGAAGAAATACGTTATGAAGGATATGGCCCAGGAAGTGTTGCAGTCATTATAGATGTCCTTACAGATAACAGAAATAGGACGGCTTCAGAAATACGTTCAGCTTTTAGTAAAAATGGTGGTAATCTAGGCGAAACAGGAAGCTTAAGTTTTGTCTTTACTAGAAAGGGAGTAATTAAATTTAAAGCTGAAGAATGTGGAGAAGATAAATTTTTTGAGCTCGCTGCTGAAGCAGGAGCAGAAGACATAAATAGTGATATTACTGAGCATACTGCGATTTGTGTCGTCGAAGATTTTGGAAACGTAAGGGATGAGATAACTAATAAGTTAGGAGACCCAATTAGCGCTAAACTAGAATGGGTTCCACAAAATTTGCAGTCTATTAATGAAGAGCAAGCAGAAAAAATATTAAAATTTATTGATTTACTAGAAGACAATGATGACGTCCAAACAGTCTATACTAACGTGGATGTTTCAGATGAAGTTATGGAGAAGATCAACAGTAACTAAGTACTTATTTATGAGGAAAAAATAAATGCGCCTTTTAGGCTTAGATCCAGGTTTACGTCATACTGGTTGGGGTATTATAAATTCTAAGGATAATAAAATTTCCTGGGTCGCAAGCGGAAATATTTCTCCTAAAATTTCATTAAGCTTGTCTGATAGATTAAAAGAAATTCATCAAGGTTTAGATTCAATTGTTAAAAAATATAAACCCTCAGTAGCTGCTATAGAAGAAGTTTTTGTAAATATAAATGGCCAGTCAACTTTAAAACTTGGCATGGCTAGAGGAGCTGCAATAACAGCATGTTCTATAAATGAAATGCCGATATATGAATATGCTCCAACAAGAGTTAAACAATCTGTGACAGGCTCTGGAAGATCTAAAAAAGACCAAGTGGCATCTATGGTAAATATACTATTACCAAGATGTAAAATAAAATCTGAAGATGAATCAGATGCTTTAGCAGTAGCTATATGCCATACGATTTTTGCAAATTCGAAAATACATCAAATGAATTTAAGGAAATAATAATGATTGCTAAATTAAGAGGTATGATTGATCAAATAGGAGAAGATTTTGCTATTATTGACGTATCAGGAGTTGGCTATATCGTTTATTGTCCTACAAAAGTATTAAATAAATTATCTTCTAAAGGTCAATTAGATGAAGTATTAATTGAAACAATAGTAAGAGAAGACCAAATTACATTGTATGGTTTTAAAGAAGAAAAAGAAAAATATTGGTTTGGATTATTATTAAAAGTTCAAGGAGTAGGAGCAAAAACAGCTTTAAAAGGATTATCTATAATGACTCCAGATGAATTGGAAATGGCTATTTTATCTGAAGACAAAACTTCATTAACGCGAATTCCTGGCATAGGTAACAAAGGTGCAGTAAGAATATGCTCAGAATTAAAAGATAAAACTATGAACATCTCAATTCTAGACAGCAAACAATCTAAAGAGACTAATAATATTCAAGATGTTATAAGTGGCCTTGTAGGCCTTGGTTATGGATATCACCAAGCATATGAAGTTATATCAAAATTAAGCAATGAAGATAAAAATAAGAAAGTAGAAGATATGTTACAGATTTCTTTAAAAATTATTTCTGAGAAAAGAAAATGAATTTAGAAGAAGAAAAAAATATTAGCCCTATAGCATCTGAAAATAGAGACAATAAGGATTTTACTCTTAGACCTCAAAGACTTAAACAGTTTATTGGGCAAACTTTATTATGTAATAATTTAAATATTTTTATGAAAGCTGCACAAAAAAGAGGCGAAGCTCTTGACCATGTATTACTATATGGACCTCCAGGATTAGGAAAAACTACATTAGCCAAAATAATTTCAAATGAATTAAACGTAGGTTTTAGATCTACGTCTGGACCTATTATACAAAGGCCTGGTGATTTAGCAGCATTATTAACTTCTTTAGAAAAAAATGATATTTTGTTTATTGATGAAATACACCGCTTAAATACTACAGTAGAAGAAATACTATATCCGGCTATGGAAGACCTACACTTAGATATAATGATAGGAGAAGGACCATCTGCAAGATCAGTTAAAATTGACCTTCAACCTTTTACCTTGATAGGTGCCACTACTAGAGCTGGATTATTATCTAACCCATTAAGGGACCGTTTTGGTATACCTGCAAGACTAGAATTTTATGAAACACCAGAAATGAAGGAAATTGTTTTAAGGTCCGCCAAGCTACTCAATATAAAAATGGATAACTCTGCAGCACTAGAAATTGCTCAAAGATCAAGAGGAACTCCCAGAGTAGCAAGCCGATTGGTTCGAAGATTAAGGGATATTATAACCTCAATAAATAAAGAACATTTGGAAGTTAATCAAAGTATGGCAGATCAAGCTTTATCTCAATTAGGCGTTGACTCAAACGGTTTAGATCAAATGGATCAGAATTATTTAAACCATCTAATTAATGATCATAATGGAGGCCCCGTAGGACTAGAAACGCTAGCAGCTCAAATGGGTGAACAAAAAGATTCTATTGAAGATGTTATAGAGCCCTATTTAATCCAAAAAGGATTTCTACAAAAAACCCCCAGAGGTAGAATTGCAACAAAAATTGCTTTAGAAAAATTATTTATCCAAAAACAATAAACTGTCCATAAAAATGAAACAAAAAATAAATAAAATCTCCATATTAAAGCATAATAATAATATTAGAGTTTATTATGAAGATACAGATGCAGGAAGTGTGGTATATCATGCAAATTATTTAAAATTTGCAGAGCGTTCAAGAACCGAAATGTTACGTAAAATAAAAATAGAGCAGGCAATTTTAAAAAATGAATATAATATTCAATTTGTTGTTAAAACTTTATTTATTGAATATTTTAAACCAGCTCAATTAGATGACTTATTAATTATAAAAAGCGTAATATTAAAAATATCTTCTGCTAAAATTATAATGGAACAAAAAATATACAAAAAAATGACATTACTAGCAAAAATTGAAGTAACATTAGGATCAGTTAATACAAAAGGTAAACCTTCTCGTTTGCCTAAAGTTGTATTAAATAGTTTAAATAGTAATATAAACCCTAAGGAGTAATAAATGGACAGTGAATTAATTTCAGAGATGCCACTAGATGTTTCATTTTGGGGATTAGTGCTTCAAGCTGACACAGTTGTTAAAATTGTTATGCTTATTTTGTTAATAGCAAGTATATGGTCTTGGAGTATTATTATTGAAAAAACAAAAAAATTTTTTATTTTAAAAAAACAGGCAGAAACATTTGAAGAAGCTTTTTGGTCTGGAGAGTCACTAGAAAAATTATATAAAGAAGAAGAAGAAAACCCTAAGCATCCATTAACAACTGTATTTGTTGCAGGAATGTACGAATGGACCAGAGCTAGTGATAGCAACTCTTTATCAAATGAAAAAATTCAAGCTGGTCTTCAAGAAAGAATTCATCAGGTTATGAATGTAGCTGTAATTAGGGAATTAGAAAATATAGAAAAAAACATAGGTTTTCTAGCAACTGTTGGATCCACAGCTCCTTTTATTGGTTTATTTGGAACAGTCTGGGGTATTATGAATAGCTTTCAATCAATAGCTTTAAGTAAAGACACATCCCTTGCTGTGGTTGCACCTGGGATAGCAGAAGCTTTATTAGCTACTGCACTAGGACTAGTAGCTGCGATACCAGCTGTTATAGCATATAACAAACTATCTAATAATTTAAATACGTATGCCTTAAGACTTCAAAATTTTGCTAGTGAATTTGAATCATTACTTTCAAGACACCTATCAGATCAGAGTACTAAAGAATGAAAATAAATAATAAAAGTAATAAATCTTTTCAAAATAAACCTATGTCTGAAATTAATGTCACACCTTTAGTTGATGTAATGCTTGTTTTATTAATTATTTTTATGATAACAGCGCCACTTTTAACTACTGGTGTATCTGTAGACTTGCCGACTACTGAATCTCAGACTCTTCCAGGACAGGATGAACCATTAACAATAACAATTAATAAAAATAGAGAAATTTTTATTGGAGACAATCTTATTAAAGAAGAAACACTAACAATAAAATTAAACGCTATATCTGGGCTAAAAAAACAATCTAGAATTTTTGTTAGAGCAGATGCAGAACTTCCCTATGGTGAAGTTATGGAATTAATGAGTTTAATTACAAATGCTGGCTATGACAAGGTAGCACTTCTAACAAAACAAAAGATTGAAAAATAAAAATTGAAAAAAGCCTTCTATTCATCTTTATTCATGCATGTGATAATTTTTATTTTTATCTCTATTACCTTGCCAGAAATTAAAACGAAAGAAATAGATTATATATCAGTTGAAATTATCAACGAAGAAATTAAAGAAGAAAAAATATCTCAAAAACCTACTGAAATTAAAAAAAAGGTTAAAGAGGTTAAAAAAGTTGAAATAAAAGCTCCACCGCCCAAACAAAAGCCTTTGAATATTCCAATTAGAAAAGAAAATATTGAGGTAGCAAAAAAAGAAAATATCAAACCTAAACCACCACAAAAAAAACCTAAAATTATAATGCCAAAAGAAAAAAAAGTTGAAAAAACAATAAAAAAACCTGAAAAACAAAAAAATGATGATTTTTTTGATAATATGTTAAAAAATCTAGCAGAAAATGATCCTAATCCAATAAAACCTGTCAAGAAAATTGAAAGTAAAGTCAAGACTAAACCTCAAAGAAATAGAGAAGAAATAAAAAATATTACAAAATCTATAGGTGATAAAATTTATAAACAAATTTATGAAAACTATACTTTACCTCCTGCTCCAGACTTAAAAGTATTAAATGATATATCTGTTAATCTAAGAATATATGTGGGACCAGATGGTATAATAAATAAAACTATCATAGATAAAAGCTCCTTAAAGAAAGCTCAAGATGATCCAACCTATTTACCATACGTAGAAGCGGCACAGCGTGCTATTATAAAATTAAGGAAGTTTACTAAATTACCTCTTGATGAATATAACTACTGGAAAATTATTGATATTCGCTTTACACCTTACAAAACATAAATAAAATAAATTATGGAGAAAGTAGATGGATAAAATAAAAAGACATTTTTTAAAATGTACTTTTCTAATCTATATTTTCTTTTCTTCTATTTTTTTATTACAGCCTAATATTGTATTATCCCAAGACGAACCTCTTCAAATTGATATTATGGGTGGAAATATTCAAGCAATGCCAATTGCAATATCATATTTTTCTATAGAAAATGATTTAAAAAAATTAAAATTGCAAAATAATATTCCCAATTTAATTGCTAATAATTTGGTAAACTCAGGATTATTTAAATTATTAAACAGAGATGCCTATATGCAAAATCCAGAGCAGCTTAATTCTTCTCCAAAATTTAGAGACTGGCGAATAATAGATGCTCAAGCACTGATAACAGGAAAAATATCAAAAAAATCGGGTAATAAAATAAATGTTAGCGTTGAATTATGGGATATATATGGAGAAAAAAGAATGTTTGGAATATCCCTTTCGTCTAAAATAAAATCTTGGAGAAGGATATCACATATTATATCAGATAAAATATATGAAAGACTAACAGGGGAAGAAGGGTATTTTGATACACGAATAGTATATGTTTCAGAATCTGGTGCACAAAAAGATAGAATAAAAAGACTTGCTATTATGGATCAAGACGGAGCTAATCATCAATATTTGACTGATGGAAACTCATTAGTATTAACACCAAGATTTTCCCCCACTCAACAACAAATTACATTTTTTTCATACAGGGGCGTAAATAGAGGTATAAAGCCAAGTGTATATTTATATAATCTACTGACTGGAAAAATAGAAATACTAGGGGAATTTCCTGGTATGTCCTTTTCTCCTAGATTTTCTCCAGATGGTTTGGACCTAATAATGTCTTTAGCTCAAAATGGATCCACAAATATTCATGTCATGAATCTTAAAAATAGAAAAACTAAACAGCTCACCAAAGGTATGGCAATTGACACTTCTCCTTCTTTTTCTCCAGATGGAAAAAAAATTGTTTTTAATTCTGATAGATCGGGCGGACAACATCTTTATATAATGGATAAAAATGGAAAAAATCCAATAAGAATTAGTTTTGGAAGAGGAAGTTATGCTACTCCTGTATGGTCTCCAAGAGGTGATTATATAGCATTTACCAAATTTACTAGAGGAAGATTTTTTATAGGCCTAATGCATCCTGATGGTTCTGCAGAAAGATTAATAGCAGAAGGATACCTTACAGAAGGTCCTACTTGGGCGCCAGGCGGAAGAGTATTAAGTTTTTTCAGACAAACCCCCCAAAAAGATGGAAGCATGAAAACTAGACTATTTATAATTGATATAACAGGTAACAGAGAAAAAGAATTAATTACTCCTGAAGACGCCTCTGATCCTGCATGGAGCCCAAAAAATATAAATTAAACTAATAAATAAAAATAATTTATTATAATGTAATAAACAAAAAATTAATATAGTATAATTATATATTTTTTATTAAGGAGCATAAATGTTAAAGTACTTTAAAATATTAATAATCACTATAATTTTGTCATACTTTATAGGGTGCAGCAATAAAGATAAAAACAGCCTTCTACTAGATGCGGAAGGTGGAAATACTCAAGAAAATACTACTTTAACAGAAGAAATAGAAATCATAGATAATACTGCTAAATCAATTAAAATGGATGAAGTAGAGCTAACAGTGGAGGAAAAACTTTCTTCTGAATTAATTGAGGTAGGTGATAGAGTTTTCTTTGAATATGATGAATCTACCATTAGTGATGAAAGCGCAGATATTCTGCAAAAACAATACCAATTTTTAATTAGAAATCCTGCTATATATATAACTATCACAGGGCACTGTGATGAAAGAGGAACTAGAGAATACAATATAGCGCTAGGTGAAAGAAGGGCCTCCGCAGTAAAGAATTATTTAATATCACTTGGCATTAGCTCTAATAGGATTGCTGTAATTTCTTATGGAAAAGAAAAACCAACAGTTGAAGGTCATGATGAGAACGCATGGACTCAAAATAGGACTGCTGTAACATTTATAAATGGCAATTAGAGACATAAAAAATGATTTTTAAATGTTATGTTTTTATATTTTTTTTCATAATTACAAGCTCCTTAATTATTATACAACCATATGCTCAAGACACTAATGAAAGTATTAATAATGTTATTGATGGTTTAAAAACTAAAATAAATGATCTAGAAAGAAAAGTATATCAAGGTAAAGAAAAATCATCATCAGATACCTCTACAAATAATAATATAGATACGGTCAGTTTAGATAGAATAGCTGACCTTGAAAGAAAATTTCTACAGCTGGAAGAAAAGTCTAGATTAATAGAAGGTCTTACTGAAGAACTTAATTACTTTAAAATACAAATAGATAAATTAACTCAACAAAATTCTCTTTTACAGTCAAAATTAGATTTAATTAATAACAAAAATATAAGTCAGGTAAAAAATATAAATGAGCAAGAAAGTATTCAAAATGATGTAATAGAAGAGTATCCAATATATCCTGGGATGCCAAATAAGAAAGATAATAATGAAACAGATATTATTGACGAAGGTAGTAATGAATCTACGGTAAAAGTATTAGCTAAAATTAACCCTGATAATGGCAAGGATGAGATTATTAAAGAAACTATTAATACTGAACCAGTTCAGTTAGATACAATTACAGAAAAAAAAATAATTTCTATTCAAAAGGATAATTCTATTGTTTCCAATAATACCCCTGAAGAAATTTATCAAAGAGCATACAGCATATTATCAAAAGGTGATATTGAAGCAGCTAGAGTAGCTTTTAAAACATTTATTGAAGATTATCCAGATCATAATTTAACTAGTAATGCTTATTACTGGTTAGGACAAACATTTTATGTAAGACAATTTTATCAAAAGGCTGCAACTACTTTTGCAGAAGGCTATATAAAATTTCCTAAAGGTTCTAAAGCTGCAGACCAGCTATTTAAATTAGCAATTTCCTTAGATTCACTAAAAAAAACAACAGAGGCTTGCGCAACGTTTAAAAAATTAGATGAAAAATTTCCAAATGCACCTTCAAGAATTTCAAATAGAGCTAAAACCTATAAAGAAAAACTAGGCTGTAAATAAAATATTGGAAAACAAAAACTTATTAACAATTAATTTTGAAAAGTTTATAAAAAATAATAAAAATATTTTTACAGGAAAAAATGTTGCAATAGCAGTATCTGGAGGCGCAGACAGTCTAGCTTTAGCTATTATATCCAATAAATTCAAATATAAATATAATTATAAACTTATTGCTTTTACTGTAGACCATCAACTAAGAAAAGAGGCTGCTAAAGAAGCAAGACATGTTAAAAAGCTAATACAAGATATAGGAATAGATCACTATACATTGGTATGGAGGGAAGAAAAGCCTAATACTAAAATACAAGAATCTTCTAGAATAGCACGTTATAATTTATTAAGTGAAGCATGTAATAAGTATGAATGTAATTCCATACTATTAGGGCACCATGCAGATGATCAAGTTGAGACTTTTATAATAAGACTAGAAGCAAATAGTGGTTTAGATGGTTTAAGCTGCATGCAAGAAAAAAATAAAATACTCACCTCTTATGGGCAAATAAACCTAATCAGACCATTAATTAATACTAGAAAAAAAACACTAATTGAAATATGTAAAAATAATAATATTTCTTGGATAGAAGACCCTTCAAATTTAGATATGAAATATTCTCGGACTAAGATACGAAAATTACTTCAAGAAAGTGATGTTTTTGAAAACTTTAATCACAGTGTAGCTCTTTTTGGCAAATTAAAATTAGCTACATATAAAATTATATATAACTATATGAAGGATAGTATTAAATTTAATGAAACAGGTATTTGTAAAATGTCATTAGATAATTTTAAAAAATTACCTAATATTTTCCAAAAATCATTATTAAATAATTTAATTAAAATAGTTGGTGGAAAAAAATATCCAAGAAAAAGCTCTATAATAAATGGAGTAATTAAGAAAATAATTAGTTTAGAAAACAAAAATACTACTGTAGGAGGAGTTTATATAATAATCAATAAAGATTCTATATTGATGTCTAGACAAATAGACAACTCATTAAAAGCACAGACTTTGATAAGTGATAAAAATTTATGGGATAGAAGATTTATTGTTTGTAATAATACAAAAAATAAAAAAATCACTATTGGCCCTTTGGGAGAAAAAGATTATTTGTTAATGATTAAATTGAATAAAATTCAAAAACCTAGTATAAATTTTAATGCTATAAAAACAATTCCAACTATTAGAGTACTTGAAGAAATAGTATCAATACCCCATCTATTATACTGGAAGAGTAATTTTTGGAAAAACAATATAAAAATAACTCACGTAGAACATGAATTATTAAAAAAATATGAAAATGTAAGTATATATTAAAATTGGAGAGATGCTTTGAATAAAATGGGAAAAAATTTAGTTGCTTGGGCTATAATAGTTATTTTTTTATTAGCTGTATTTAATTTATTTCAGGACAAAACAACGCAAACTAAAGATATAACATTACCCTATTCTGAATTTCTTTCTCAAGTTAAGTTAAATAATATTAATGATGTAACAATTAAAGAGAATAATATATTAGGGCATTTTCAATCAGGAGAATCTTTTGCAACTTATGCTCCTAATGACCCTGAACTAATTACAAAACTAACTGAAAGTGGTGTAAAAGTAACAGCAGCGCCGCTTGAAGAAAGTGTATCACCCATAATAGGTATGCTTTTAAACTGGTTACCAATGCTTCTATTCATAGGCGTCTGGATATTTTTTATGAGGCAGATGCAAGGTGGAAAAGGTGGTGCAATGGGTTTTGGAAAATCAAAAGCAAAACTACTAACAGAGAAGCACGGTATTGTAACATTTGCAGATGTAGCAGGAGTAGATGAAGCTAAGGATGAGTTAGAAGAAATTATAGAATTTCTAAAAAACCCAAAAAAGTTTCAAAAATTAGGAGGAAAAATTCCAAAAGGTGTTTTATTAGTGGGTCCTCCAGGTACAGGAAAAACATTACTAGCTAGAGCTGTAGCAGGAGAAGCTAATGTTCCTTTTTTTACAATATCTGGGTCAGATTTTGTTGAAATGTTTGTGGGTGTAGGAGCAAGTAGAGTAAGTGATATGTTTGAACAAGGAAAAAAAAATGCACCGTGTATTATATTTATAGATGAAATTGATGCTGTTGGAAGACACAGAGGTGCTGGTTTAGGAGGAGGAAATGATGAAAGAGAGCAAACATTAAACCAACTATTGGTTGAAATGGATGGTTTTGAAACAAATGAAGGAGTAATATTAATTGCTGCTACAAATAGGCCTGATGTTCTTGACCCTGCCCTACTAAGACCCGGGAGATTTGATAGACAAGTTGTAGTGCCAAACCCTGATATATTAGGTCGAGAAAAAATATTAAAAGTTCATATGAAGAAGGTATCTATTGCAAAAAATGTTGACCCAAGAATTATAGCGAGGGGAACACCAGGGTTTTCTGGAGCAGATTTAGCAAACCTAGTCAATGAAGCTGCCTTACTATCTGCGAGAAAGAATAAATTAAGTGTAGGCATGATTGAACTAGAACAAGCTAAGGACAAAGTCATGATGGGTGCAGAAAGACGTTCAATGGTAATGACTGAAGATGAAAAAAAAATGACTGCATATCATGAAGCAGGACATGCTTTAGTTATGCTAAATGTAGAAGGTCATGAGCCCCTCCATAAAGTCACTATAATACCTAGAGGAAGGGCATTAGGTGTTACTATGTGGCTTCCAGAAAGAGATAAACTTTCACAAACTAGATTAGAGTTAGAAGCATTGATTGCCTCAATGTTTGGGGGAAGAATTGCTGAAGAATTAATATATGGCAAAAAAAATATTACTACTGGGGCAGGTAATGATATTCAACAGGCAACAAATTTAGCTAGAAAAATGGTTATGGAATTTGGTTTTTCAGATAAATTAGGTCCTTTAAGATATGAACCTAATCAAGAAGAAGTTTTTTTAGGACACTCAGTTGCGCAACAAAGGAATATATCTGATGAAACAGCAAGGATAATAGATGAAGAAGTGAGAATATTAGTTGAAATTGGAGAAAATACTTCTAGAAAAATTATATCAAAGAAAATTGATGATTGACATAAAATAGCTAAAGGATTGCTGGAATACGAAACCTTATCTGCAGAAGATATTAGTAATATTTTATCTGGAAAAGAGGTAAATAGAGCCAATACAAATCCGGAGAATACTTCTATTGACCCTGAAATTAATAAACCCATTAAAAACCAAGATATTAAAAACCCACGTCCTAATGAAACATAAGTAATTTTAAATATATTGTATTGTGAATAAATTTTTTATTATACCAAGAAACTTAGTATTTGGGAATGAAGCTAAATACTTAATCTCTGAAGGCAATGCTCTTCCATTAGCAGGGAAAGATATAGGATTCCTTAAATTTGAAATTCAATGTTCTAATAAAACATTAAATAATATTCCTATTTTATATTCTGTTAAAAAACAAGAATCATGGAATACTAAATATCTGAATAAGCATGATATAAATGAATTTCTAAAAATATACTCCTATAAACCTAAAACGTTTTTAGGTTTAAAAAATAAAAAAGTTCATATTATGGGAATTCTAAACCTTACACCTGATAGTTTTTATCAAAATTCCATTAATACTTCTAACAACACAAAAGCAATAAAAAAAGCTATAGCAATGTATGAAGATGGTGCAAGTATAATTGATGTTGGAGGAGAATCAACCAGACCTGGAGCTATAAAAGTTAGTTTAGAAGAAGAACAGAGAAGAATAATACCTGTTATAAAAGAACTCTCTAAGCATAATATACCTATATCATGTGACACTAGAAACTCTTCTACTATGCAAGCGGCAATAGATGCAGGGGCTACTATAATAAACGATATTTCAGCACTTAATGATAAGAATGCAGCAAAAATAATATCCAAAAATAATGTAGGCCTAATAATAATGCATATGCAAGGTGTACCCAATAATATGCAAAAAAAGCCACTATATAAGAATGTATCTTTTGATATTGTAAAATATCTAGAAGAAAAAAAAATATATGCTATTAAGAAAGGTATAAAAGAAAAAAATATATTAATTGACCCAGGGATAGGTTTTGGAAAAAATGATCAACATAATTTAAAAATGTTAAGAGACTTAGCCTTATTGCATTCTTTAAAATCTCATATATTGATAGGAGCATCTAGAAAGTCTATAATAGGAAGAATTACAAAAACAAAACCATCAGAGAGATTGCCTGGATCTATTTCTCTTGCTATAGCTTCGGTGGTTAAAGGTGTTAAATTTTTAAGAGTCCATGATGTAAAAGAAACCAAGCAAGCTTTAACTATTTGGAATCAAATATAATTGAAGAAAATATGATTAAAAATAAATCTAAAAATAAAATAAGAAAATATTTTGGAACTGATGGTATTAGAGGTAGGGCAAATATGCACCCTATGACAGGAGAAACAGCTTTAAAAGTAGGAATGGCTGCCGGTAAATATTTTACTAGAGGAAAACATATACATACTGTAGTAATAGGCAAAGATACAAGACTATCTGGCTATTTAATTGAACCTTCATTGACAGCAGGATTTATATCCATGGGTATGAATGTATTTTTAGTTGGTCCTATGCCTACACCAGCTATCTCTATGCTTACAAGGTCCATGAGATGTGATGTAGGTGTAATGATATCAGCTTCACATAATTCCTATGAAGATAATGGAATAAAACTATTTGGACCAAATGGAGAAAAATTAAGCGATAAAAATGAACTTAAAATAGAGGCCCTAATGGATAAAAATAGCCAATCTAATTTAGTAGATTCAGCAAAATTAGGAAGAGCAAAAAGAATAGAGGATGCAGGAGGAAGGTATCTAGAATTTGTAAAATCAACTTTTCCTCGCGAACTATCACTAAAAAAACTAAAGATAGTAATTGATTGTGCTAATGGTGCTGCTTACCAGGTTGCACCTCGAGCTTTATGGGAATTAGGTGCAGAAGTTGTGCCTATAGGTTGTAATCCAGATGGCACCAATATCAATCATAAATGTGGTTCAACTAATCCAAAACTTATGTCTGACATTGTAAAAAAACATAAAGCTGACATAGGTATTGCCCTTGATGGTGATGCAGATCGTTGCATAATTTGTGATGAAAAAGGTGCCTTTATTCATGGAGATAAAATAATAGGATTAATAACAAAAAGATATTTAGACCAAAACTTACTTATAGGAGAATCCATAGTTGGTACACACATGACAAATATGGGATTAGAAATTTATTTAAATAAACAAAATATTAAATTAATAAGAACAAATGTAGGTGACAGATATGTAGTGGAAAAAATGAAAAGTAACAATTGTAATATTGGAGGAGAACAATCTGGTCATATTATTCTTGGAGAGCATGGAAGTACTGGAGATGGTTTAGTGGCTTCTCTTCAAGTAATTGCTACTATGATTGAAAAGAATAAAAAAGCTTCGGAGATATCAAATATTTTTTCTTTATTACCTCAATCAATAGAAAGCATTGATTATAATATAACTAAATTTAAATATAGAGAAACAGACCCATTTATAATTAAAAAAATAAAATACGCAGAAAATTTACTAGGGAAAAATAGTAGAATAATTTTAAGAGCCTCTGGAACTGAAAATAAATTAAGAATAATGGGTGAGGCGTCTAATAAAAATTTATTAAATAAAACTTTAAAAATGTTAAAAATAGAAATAAATAATTACGTTAATGATTAATAAAAAATTAGCAAGAATAATGACGATAGCTGGCTCAGATTCTGGAGGTGGCGCAGGAATACAAGGAGATATAAAAACTATAACAGCTCTTGGAGGCTTTGCTACTTCTGCGATAACTGCAATAACAGCCCAAAATACTTTAGGCGTAAATAATATATTAAATATTCCTTTAAAAATGATTGAAGACCAAATATTAGCCATATTAGATGACATAGGAGCCGATGCAATAAAAATTGGAATGCTTTCTAATAAAAATATTATAATTTGTATAGCAAATTTACTTTCAAAAATTAATAAAAATATTCCTATTGTATTGGATCCTGTGATGGTTGCAAAAGGAGGACATAAACTCCTTGATAGTGGTGCTGAAGAAACTTTAATAAAAAAATTAATGCCCTTATGTAGTATAATTACTCCTAATATTCCAGAAGCTGAAGTTATAACTGGAAAAAAAATAAATAACATTAAAGACCTTGAAGCAACAGGAAAGATGATTATTAAAATGGGAATTAATAATGTTTTGATGAAAGGTGGGCATTTAAAAGAGAGTACTCTTACAGATATACTTATAACTAAAAATAAGGTTAAATATTTTCAAAATGATAAAATTATAACTAAAAATTCTCATGGAACAGGCTGCGCATTATCTAGTGCAATAGCATGCGGAATGGGTCAAAAAATGAGTTTAAATTTTGCTGTAAAGAGAGCGCATGCCTTTGTTAATAAATCTATAAAGTATGCCCCAAATATAGGAAAAGGTAACGGTCCATTAAATCATTTAATAAATAATATAAAAAATTAGAATATATTATTGACAAGACACAAGACCATAATACATTGCAGTACAAGTTAAGTTATCTATTAAATAATACGGAAAAAATATGACCTCTTTAAAACTACCTGATAATCCAAAATTTTCTTCTGGACCTTGCTCAAAAATACCTAATTGGGATTCCTCATTTCTTAATAATGCAGTTTTAGGCAGATCACATAGAGCTCCTATATGTGTTAAAAAGATCCAAGAACTTATAAATGAAACTAAATTAGTATTAAAGATTCCTAAAAATTATCAAGTCGCAATTGTAGGAGGTTCAGATACAGGGGCTTTTGAAATGGCTATGTGGTCTTTACTGGGAGCAAAAGGAATAAATATTTTATCCTGGGATTCTTTTGGAAGAGATTGGGTTACAGATGTAATTGATCAACTAAAAATTAAAGATACAAAATTAATTGAGGCTGAATACGGTTACTTACCAGATATCAATAAAGTTGATTTCAATAATGATGTAATCTTTACTTGGAATGCTACAACAGCTGGAGTTAAAGTTCCGAACGGCGACTGGATTAAAGATGATAGAGAAGGGTTAACTTTATGCGATGCTACATCTGCAGTATTAGCTATGGATATTTCATGGAACAAGCTTGATGTAACTACATTTTCATGGCAAAAAGTTCTAGGAGGAGAAGCACAGCATGGTATTCTTGTTTTATCTCCAAGAGCGATTCAAAGACTCGAAGAATATACTCCTACTTGGCCAATTCCTAAATTATTTAGATTAACAAATAAAGGAAAGTTTCAAGAAAAAATTTTTAAAGGTAGTACCATTAATACCCCTTCTATGCTCTGCATAGAAGATGCACTTAACTCCCTAAGATGGGTAAAAAGTATAGGTGGGTTAGATGCAATGATTAAAAGAAGTCAATCTAACCTATATATAATAGAGAAATGGATAGATAAAACAAATTGGGTAGAATTTTTAGCTAATGATAAAAACATCAGGTCATCTACATCCATATGTTTAAAAATAGTTGATCCATGGTTTTTGGAAAAAGAGGTTTCTGAACAAAAAAATATTCTAAAAAGCTATTTTGACTTATTAGAAGAAAAAGAAGCAGCTTATGATATTAATCACTACCCATCTGCACCTTTAGGCATTAGAATTTGGGGTGGCGGTACTATAGAGCTATCTAATATTAAGCTTTTATTACCTTGGCTTGATTGGGCCTGGAAAAACCTACCTAAAGTATAATAAAAATATAATGGAGAAGCATTATGCCTAAAGTTTTAATATCAGATAAATTAAGTACAAAAGCTGAAGAAATATTTATAAAACATGGAATTGAAGTAAATATAAATACAGCATTATCTCCTGAAGAACTATCAAAGATAATTGGTGATTATGATGGATTAGCTATTAGATCTAACACAAAAGTAACAAATGATATTATTAAACACGCAAAAAATTTAAAAGTTATAGGACGTGCAGGAATAGGCGTAGATAATGTAGATATAGAATCTGCGACCGCTAATGGTACTATTGTAATGAATACTCCATTTGGAAATTCCATTACTACCGCCGAACATACTATTGCGTTAATGATGGCGCTAGCAAGAAATATACCTATCGCTAACACCTCCACACATTTAGGTAAATGGGAAAAATCTAAGTACACTGGAACAGAGCTGTACTCCAAAGTATTAGGAATGATTGGATGTGGTAATATAGGATCTATAGTAGCTGATAGAGCCAAGGGTTTAAAAATGCATGTAAAAGTGTATGATCCATATCTCACAGATGAAAGAGCTCAAGAGATAGGTATAGAAAAAATAACTTTTGAAGAACTATTAAAACTCTCAGACTTTATTACTCTTCATGTTCCTCTTACAAAGACTACAAAAGAAATTATTAATGCTTCATCCATAAATCTAATGAAAAAAGGTGTTAGAATAATTAATTGTGCTCGTGGAGGTCTTGTAAATGAAAAAGATCTCGCTAATGCAATTAAGTTAGGGCAAGTAAGTGGTGCAGCTTTTGATGTGTTTAGTAACGAACCTGCTAAATCTAACCCTTTATTTGGACTAGAACAAATGGTAGTTACTCCACATTTAGGTGCATCTACAGAAGAAGCGCAGGAAAATGTAGCAATACAAGTTGCTGAACAAATGTCAAATTACCTTATATCAGGTGCAATCACTAATGCATTAAATATTCCTTCAATTTCTGCAGAAGACGCGCCAAAACTAAAACCATATATAAAATTAGCAGAACAAATTGGGAAACTAGCAGGTCAAATTACTGAAACCAGCATTAAAAATATTAAAATAGAATTTGGTGGTCAAGTTGCATTATTAAACACAGAACCACTTATAAGTGTACTAATTGCAGGACTATTGTCACATAGTATGGAAGCAATAAACATAGTAAATGCACCAGTTATTGCAAAAGATAGAAATATGAATATTACTACTTCAATACGTGAAAAATCTGGGGATTATATTACTGATATATCTTTGACTGTTGAAACAGAAAGAAGGACTAGAAATGTTATAGGAACTCTATATGGTAATAAACCAAGAATTGTAGGTGTTATGAATACTAGAATTGAAGCTGAACTTGGCCCTAATATGTTATTTATAACGAATGAAGACAAGCCAGGATTTATTGGAGTACTAGGCTCTATATTATCAGATGCAAATATTAATATTGCTACATTTCATTTAGGAAGAACTAAAGTAGGGGGGGATGCCATAGCATTAATTGAGATAGATGAACCTGTTTCTGCAGAATTAATTAAAAATATAAATCAAATATCTCAAGTTAAAAGCGCAAAAGCCCTTACTTTTGCAAAAAATATAATTTAGATATAATATATATATAAACTTGAAAAAATATTATGAAAAAATATAAGCCAAAATCCTCTTTACTTCCTATAGGAATAAGTGACCTACTTGAAAAAAACACTTATAAAGATTCTTATTTGACTGATAACCTAATGAGTTGTTTTAAACAAAATGGATACGAAAAGGTTATCCCTCCACTTATAGAATTCGAGGATAATTATACATTATTTTTAGATACCACAAATAAACAAAATATATTTAGAGTTATAGATCCTATTTCAAATAAGCCTATGTTTATAAGAAATGATATAACTCCTCAAATAGCTAGAATTGCAGCAAATAAATTAAATAATATTAATAATATTTTACGACTATCGTATGCAGGGGATATTTTAAGGCCTAAGGGAAATCAGTTACACCCTTCAAGACAGCTTAAACAAGCAGGTATAGAGTTGTTTGGTGCTCCAACCGTGGAAGCTGCTGTTGAAGTAATATCAGTAGGTATCCAGGCCTTAAACCAAGTAAATATATCAAACCTCATTATAGATATAACTACACCTAATTTAGCTAATTTAATAATGAATAATAATAAATTAAATGATCAGACTATTGAGAAAGCAAAATCATATTTAAAAGTTAAAAATATAAATAAAATTAAAACAATCCCAAATTGTGGGTCTATTTTATCTCAAATTGCAGACTCTGCAGGAGAAGAAGAAAGAGCATTAGAAAAATTATCTAATATTGATTTACCTAATGAAGCCAAAAAGCTTATTAATAAAATATCCTTAATATGTAATGCTATAAAAAAACTTCATAAAAATGTAAAAATCACTATCGACCCTATTGAAAATAGAGGGTTTAATTATTATTCGGGAATAGGATTTGCAATCTTTTCATCAAATATCAAACGAGAATTAGGTTTTGGAGGAGAATATGTTCTAGAATTTAATGATATTCATTATAATGGTATGGGTTTATCAATTTTATTTGATGGACTCCTAAAAGCAACTAATATTGAAGATAAACAAAAGCGAATTTTAATCCCTTTAAAACATGATGCTTCCATTCCACCTGAACTAAGAAAAAATGGATGGATAACTATTCTTAATTATAAAAATAATGTAAAAGGCACTGAGGAAGCACTAAAGTATAATTGTTCACATATTTTAAAAAATAATAAAATTGAAGAATTATAAAATTTATGAGGGTTAAATGACAAATGTTACAGTAGTAGGTACTCAATGGGGTGATGAAGGTAAAGGAAAAATAGTTGATTGGTTATCACTTAGAGCAGATTTAGTAGCAAGGTTCCAAGGCGGACATAATGCAGGACATACAATAGTTTTAAATAAAAAAGTATTTAAATTGAGCCTATTACCTTCCGGTATAATTAGAAAAAAACCTTCTATAATAGGCAATGGAGTAGTTATAGATCCATGGGCCCTAATAAATGAAATTAAAAAAATAGAAAAACAAGGCTTAAAAATAACACCTAAACTTTTAAAAATATCAAGTAAAGCAAGCTTAATACTACCATATCACCAAAAATTAGATGAATTAAGAGAAAATGCAAAAGGTAATAACAAAATTGGTACCACCGGAAGAGGTATAGGACCTGCATATGAAGATAAGGTTGGTAGAAGATCAATTAGAGTATGCGATTTATATAATAAAGATAGTAGAAAAATACAACTTTCAGCAGCTATTACTCACCATAATACTATATTAAAAGGACTAAATGAAAAACCAATCCAAACTGCGTATATAAATAAAATTTTAAGCAAAATTGCTCCTATTATAAAGCCATATGTTCACAACACTATGGATTTAATTATATCTGCAAATAAATTAGGCAAAAATGTACTTTTTGAAGGTGCTCAAGGCACTATGCTAGATATCGACCACGGAACTTATCCTTATGTCACTTCTTCAAATACTGTTGCTTCACAAGCTGCAACTGGATCAGGTATCGGACCTTCCTTAATTCACAATGTTTTAGGTATTACTAAGGCATATACTACAAGAGTAGGTAATGGTCCTTTCCCAACTGAACAAAACAATTCTACTGGAAAACTACTAGGAAAAATAGGTCATGAATTCGGAGTAGTGACTGGAAGAAAAAGAAGATGCGGTTGGTTTGATGCAGTAATGGTACATTATGCTATTAAACTGTCAGGTGTAAATGGAATTGCACTTACTAAACTAGATGTATTAGATACCTTTAAAGAAATAAAAATATGCGTAGGTTACAAATTAAATAATAAAATCTCTAAATCAGTTCCTGAAACATATTTAGAAATGAATAAATTACAGCCTGTTTATAAAGTTTTAAAAGGCTGGCAGTCATCTACGCAAAAATGTAAAAGATTTAATGATCTTCCTGCCAATGCAAAAAAATATATTAAAAGTATAGAAAAATTAATAGAATGTCCTGTCTCAATGATATCAACATCTCCTGAGCGAGAAGATACTATTTTAATAAAAGACCCCTTTAAATAAATTATTTATTTTTATGATTTTCAATTACTAAATTATTTTGAGAATGACTAATATTTTTTACTTCTATTTGCACTTTTTCAAATGCTTTAACCTCAATTTGCCTAACTCTTTCACGACTAATATTAAATTCTTTACTAAGCACTTCTAAAGTTTTAGGCTCATCCATTAACCTTCTATAACTAAATATTTTTCTTTCCCTCTCAGATAATAAAGATAAAGCTTTTCCTAACATTGATTTTCTTTTTTCTATTTCTTGTTTTTCTAAAACATATGTTTCTTGGTCTATAAATTTATCATCTTCCAGTACTTCCTGCCAATCTCCTTCATCAGAATAATTTCTCCTAGGGGCATTTAAAGAATAATCTCCACTAATTCTTTGGTTCATATTGATAACTTCTTGCTCTTCAACAACTAGTTGATGTGAAATTTTTTTAATCATTTCAGGAGAAAGTTCTTTCTCTTCAAAAATTTTTAATTCATTTTTAACTCTTCTTAAATTAAAAAATAATTTTTTTTGAGCTGAGGTTGTTCCTATTTTAACTAAAGACCAAGAATGCAATATGTATTCTTGGATTGATGCCTTAATCCACATAAGAGCATAAGTGGCTAACCTGAAACCTTTATCTGGATCAAAGCGTTTAACAGCTTTCATTAAACCTATATTACCCTCACTGATTAAATCTGAAATTGGCAAACCATAACCCCTATACCCCATAGCAATTTTAGCAACTAATCGTAAGTGGCTCGTAACCAATGCATGTGCGGCATCTATATCTTCGTGCTCATGCCAATTCTTTGCTAGAGTATATTCTTCATCTTTTCTTAAAATAGGAAACTGTCCTATTTCTGCCATATATCTCCTAAGGCTTCCATCAGCAGAAATAGAAGGTAAAGTTATGTTAGACATTTATTTAACCTTATAAAATTATACATATATGTTAAATTGGTTATTTTATTAAAAATATCAAGTATAAACTATATAAATCCTTCAATAGATTCTTTTAATCGCTTTATATCATTTGGAAGAACACTTTCAAAAGTTAACAGTTTTTTAGTAAAAGGGTGAACAAAACTTAAACTGTAGGAATGTAATGCTTGTCTTGGAAATAATTTTAATATATCCGGCATCTTTGATGATACAGTTTTGCCTTTTGCATATAATTGATCACCTATAACTGGAAAGCCCATATTAGAAAGATGAACTCTAATTTGATGAGTTCTTCCTGTCTGTAGATTACACTCTATTAAAGAAGCGAATCCATAAGAGTTTAAAACCTTATATTCCGTAATTGCTACTCTACCAATATTTTTAACTACAGACATTTTTTTTCTATCATGTACATGTCGAGCAATATTTGCATTAATAATACCTACTTTTTGCTTAGGCTCTCCCCATACTATTGCTTTATATTTTCTTTCTATTTGTTTTGTAGAAATTCCTTTTGATAAATATCTATGTGCCTCATCATTTTTTGCTACCAGCATGATTCCTGAAGTATCTTTATCTAATCTATGAACAATACCTGGTCTTTTCACGCCACCTATACCTGACAAACTTCCCTTACAGTGATACAATAAAGCATTTACTAAAGTGCCCTCATAATTTCCAGGGGCAGGATGCACAACCAAACCTGCCTGTTTATTTATTACTAATAAAAAATCATCTTCGTATAAAATATCTAAAGGAATATTTTCAGGCTTTGGTTTATCATCAATTAATTCTGGTAGAACAATTTTAACAGTATTTCCCGTTATTAACTTAAAAGATGGGTCAATTATTTTTATATTGTCAATATATAAAGAGCCATTTAAAACTAGTTTTTTTATATAAGACCTACTCAAATTATGATCATATAAAGAAAAAGCTTTATCCACACGAATACCTGCTTTTTCCTTAGAAACCAAAAATTCAATTACTTTAGTAGAATTATTCATAAATAAAGCTTAAATATATAAAAAGTTAATTAATATATAATATAGGTGATATATAATGAGAGGTCTAAAATTTTTAGTAATATTTTTAGGAGTATTAATAGTACTTGGAACTTCGTTCTTAGTATTTACTATAATTCAAAGAGGCAGTAAGTTTATTAAGTCTACAGAATCTGATATAAGTCATTCAAATATAGAAATAGTTGCTCCAAATAAAATGAGATTAGCTGATGTTACATCTAATAACAAAAATATTATTGTGCAATTTGAAGATGAATCAAAATATATTATTAATATAATAAGTATTGATTCAGGTTTAGAAATAAAAAAGATTATAATTAAAAAGTAAGTTATTAATGATTAATATTAAGATACCTAATACTATAAAATCCAATATATTTAAAGAGGCTATTAAAGAATACCCTAAAGAATGTTGTGGATTTTTAATAGGATATGCAGAGAATAATATCTTAATATGTGAAAATTCCTTAAGCACCATAAATATTGCAGCTAATCCTTATAAATTTTTTGAAATTAACCCTCAAGAAATAATTAATGTTCAAAAATCATATAGAAAAGATAAACTGAAAATTATTGGACATTATCATAGCCATCCAGATAGTCCTTTAGGTACAAAGCCATCAAAAAAAGATATACAATCTGTTTATGATATTAATTTATGCTGGGTAATAGTAAGTATAAATGTTAATATTACTGAGCTTTCAGCTTATATGCCTAAATTGGATGAACAAAATAATTATATTTTAAAAGAAATAACTATAAATTAGAGAGAAAAAATATGTCTGATAAAAATTTACATCCGGAAGCATTAGCTATTATTAATGATATAAGGTCTGCAGAAAAATCTGGGGAAAGAATTCCATTATATAAAATGAATTATATAGAAGCCAGAAATGCTTATTTAGATATGAGAGGTTCTTTATCGCCTCCTGCACCAGAAGTTTATAAAATTAAAAATATCAGTATACCTGTAGACTCTCAAAATATTAAAGCACGTTATTACAGAGGGATAAATAATAATAATAATAATAAACTTCCAGTAACAATATTTTTTCACGGTGGAGGATGGGTCATAGGGGACCTCGATACACATGATGTTGTCTGCAGACAATTGGCCAATGAAGGAAACTTTGACGTAATTGCAATAGATTATAGAATGGGGCCAGAATACAGATTTCCTACAGCAATAAATGATGCCATTGCTTCTGTAAATTGGATAAAAAACAATCCTTTAAATCTACCTATAAATGTTGAAAAAATTGCTGTATGTGGAGATAGTGCAGGAGGAAATATAGCTGCTGTTTGCTGTATTAGCTCAAAAGAAAATTTAGTCCCTTCTATATCTTTTCAAGCATTAATATACCCGTCTACACATATGGGGGCACATTATCCATCTAAAGAACAATATAATGGTTTTATATTGTCAAAACTTTTAATGAACTGGTTTGAAAAAAAATATATAGATAAAGATAAGTTGAATGATTGGAGGGCAGCGCCAATGCTTTTTAAAGATTTATCTAACCTCACACCGTCTTTAATAGCTGTAGCTGGTTGTGACCCACTTAAAGATGAAGGCTTAGCATATGGAGAAGCATTAAAAAAAGCAGGAAATAATGTTGAAACTGTAATTTTTGATGGTCAAATACATGGTTTCTTAACGATGGGAGCAAGAATAAGTGACACAGCTAAGTTAATAAGTTTAGTAAGTGATCGAATAAATAATGCATTAAAATAAATTTATTGTTTAAAAGAATCATCTACCTCAATTTGATACGCATTAGCTAAAGCATTAGTTTGAGATGCCATTGCAATTACAGCAAGTAACTCGCTTCTCATTTCCTCTGTCATTCCTTTTTTTCTAGCAACTGCTGTATGTGAATGAATACAATATTCACAACCATTTACTATACTTACAGCTATATAAATTAATTCTTTTGTTACTGAGTCTAAAGCACCTGGCGCCATCACTTGTTTTATTCTATTCCAGGTTGATTCTAATAAATCAGGCTCATTAGCAAGAGCCTTCCATATATTATTTACTTTATCTCCACCTCTAGTCTTGCTTATATCTTCAAAAATTTCTTTTACTTTACCTTTTGCTTCTTCAGGCTCTATTAACTTTACAGTAGCCATAACATACTCCTCTAATATTATTTAACTTCTAGAATTGCGGATCTAATAGTGTCAAATATTGTTTTTATTTGATCTTCACTTACTATTAAAGGGGGAGAAATAGCAAGAGTCTCTCCAGTAAACCTTGTAAGTAAGTTGTTTTCAAAACAATTCTCCCAAACATCGTACACTCTTTTACCCACACCATCTTCTCTAGTTTTTAATTCTATGCCTGCAACTAAACCAATAGTTCTTATATCTATAACATTATCTAAATCTTTTAAAATATGCGCATGTTCTTCAAATGTCTTTTCTAAACTGCCCGCCCTATCAAATAATTTTTCTACTTCATACTCCTCTAAAGTAGCTAGTGCAGCAGCACATGCCAATGAATGGCCAGAGTAAGTATAACCATGAAAAAGCTCAACAACATTCTCAGGACCATGCATTAGTCCATCATATATTTTTTTATGTGTAGCAACAGCTCCCATCGGGACTGTAGCATTTGTAAGCCCTTTTGCTAATGTCATAATATCTGGAATTACATTAAATTTATCTGCAGAAAATGGGGTGCCTAGCCTTCCAAAACCACATATTACCTCATCAAAAATAAGCAGTATTCCATTTTTTGTACATATATTTCTTATTTCATCCAGATACCCTATAGGAGGCACTAATACTCCTGTAGAACAAGCTACAGGTTCAATAATTACAGCAGCAATAGTAGATGCATCATGTAAGTTAATTAAATCAATAAGCGAATGAGCTCTTTCTACTCCATGTTTAGGCTGGCCTTTAGAAAAAGAGTTTAATTCGGGAATATGTGTGTCTTGCATATGATCAACGCCTGGAAGATGATTAGAAAATTGTTTTCTATTTGCAACCATTCCCCCTACTGACATGCCTCCAAATCCAACACCATGATATCCTCTAGACCTACCTATTAATCTTGTTCGCCTAGAATCACCATTGGCGTTATGGTATGCTAATGCAATTTTTAATGCCGTATCTACTGCTTCTGATCCAGAATTTGTATAGAAAACATGATCTATATCTTCTGGCAGTATTGATGCTAACCTTGAAGCTAAAGTAAAAGCCTTAGGATGACCCATGTTAAAAGCTGTAGCATAATCCATCTCAGCTACTTGGTCTTGAACAGCCTTGACAATATGAGGTCTACAATGACCTGCATTGACACACCATAAGCCTGCTACGCCATCTAGAATACTTTTGTTATCTGAGGTCTTATAATACATATCTTTAGCAGAAACCAAAAATCTAGGATTCTTTTTAAATCGTCTATTAGTTGTAAAAGGCATCCAATAAGAAGAAAGATCATTAGGGATCTCTTCAACCTTTTTGTTTTCTATGTTTGTTTGTTCTAAAACGTTTTCTTTTAACATTGAATTTCCTTTAACTTAATATAATATGAAATTATAAATTAATAACCAATATTTGTAAAATATGACCTTAATAAAAAATACTTTATATAATTTAATTATGTCTATTAATAAAAATAATATTTTTATTCAATCTCCAGATGAGTCTGCAATTACCTATGGTGAACTTTTAAATTATATTGATAAAACTTTTAATCAATTATCTTCTTTAAATATACAAAAAGGAGAAAGAATAGCTATAGCCTTAGGAAATGGATCAGCTATGGCTTCTACATTTATTGCCATTGCCTCTAACTATACTTCTTGTCCATTAAACCCATCATTTACTAAAGAAGAGTTTAAATTCTATTATGATGATTTAAAAGTTAAAGCAGTAATAATTGAAGAAAACCAATTAGTTAACGCTAGAGAAGCTGCTAAAGAATTAGATATTAGAATTATTAATTTAAAAACAAAAACAACATCAGATTTTATAAAGCTAGATGTTGAAATAGATGCAAATATTGAATCTTATTTTCCAAGTATAAATCAAGATGATGCCGCTATGATACTTCATACTTCTGGGACAACATCAAGACCTAAAATGGTTCCGCTCACACATAAAAATTTAATGGCATCTGCAAGAAATATTTCTGCCACTTTAAATTTAAACGAAAATGATAAATGTTTAAATATTATGCCAATGTTTCATATACATGGCCTTATAGCTGCTATTTTAGCTCCTATATACCAATCTGGATCAATTATAACTCCTTCAGGTTTTGATGCTCTAAAATTTTTTAGATGGATAGAAGAATTTAAACCTACTTGGTACACTGCTGTTCCTACTATGCATCAAGCTATCCTAAGTAGAGCTCCTCGTAATATAGAAACTATCAAAAATAATCCACTTAAGTTTATTAGATCATCTTCTGCCTCCCTTCCATCTATAGTCATGAAAAATTTAGAACAAACCTTTAATACCTGTGTTATTGAATCCTATGGTATGACTGAAGCCACACATCAAATGACATCAAACCCTCTTCCTCCAAGTATAAGAAAGTCTGGTTCTGTGGGTTTAGCCGCAGGTCCAGAAGTTGCATTACTATGTAAAGGTAAGATTATTAATAATGATCAAAATAATAGAAATATTCCAGGACAAATAATTATTAAAGGTGAAAATGTTACTAAAGGCTATATAAATAATCCAAAAGCTAATACTGAAAGTTTTTTAGATGGTTGGTTTCTAACTGGTGATGAAGGAACCTTTGACAAAGATGGTTACCTTATAATTACAGGAAGATTAAAAGAAATTATTAATAGAGGTGGGGAAAAAATAAGTCCTCAAGAAATTGATGAAATATTAATGGATCATGAAGGTATACAGCAAGCTGTTGCTTTTTCTTTACCGCACGAGAAACTAGGAGAAGACCTTTATGCCGCTGTTGTTCTTAAAGATAATGCAATGATAAAAGAAGATGATTTGAAAGCTTATTGTAAAAATAGATTAACAAAATTTAAAATTCCTAGAAAAATATTAATTATTGATTCTATACCTAAAGGTGCAACTGGCAAATTACAACGTATAGGCTTGTATAAAAAACTAGGAATAAAAAAAAAATGAATATCTGTATATTTGGTTCTGGGGCCATTGGAAGTTATATTGGAGCCTTATTAATGCAAAGCAGAATAAATGTATCTTTGATTTGTAGAGGAGAACACTTAAACGCTATTCAAAATAACGGCTTATTAATGCAAAGTGCCGAATCTGACACAGAATATTTTTGTAAACCTTTAGCAACAGATAACCCAAAAGATTTAGAAAAGCAGGACTTTATTATAGTGACTTTAAAAGCCCATTCTGCAGCACTAACTGCTAATATGCTATCACCTTTACTAAAAGAAAATACAACAGTAGTATCAGCTGTCAATGGCTTGCCTTGGTGGTACTTTTATAAAAGTAATAATCAATATGAAAATATGAGATTAAAATCAGTTGATCCAAAAAATTTACAGTGGGACTATATTTCACCAGAAAGAAGTCTAGGTTGTGTAGTATATCCTGCGGCAGAAATTAAAGCACCGGGACATGTCTATCATATAGAAGGTGATAGATTTCCTATTGGAGAACCTGATGGATCTATATCAGATAGAGCAAAAATTTTATCCAAAATATTGATTCAAGCAGGATTAAAATCTCCAGTAAGAAAAAAAATACGTGATGATATATGGATGAAACTATGGGGCAATTTAGCCTTTAATCCCATGAGTGCCTTAACAGGTGACACATTAGAGGGTATAGCAAATAATGAAGCTTCATGTGCCATCGTTAAAAAAATGATGTTAGAAGGACAAAAAGTTGCAGAAGCATTAGGTGTAAATTTTCCTATAAGTTTAGAAAAACGTATAGATGGAACAAGAAATGTTGGAGCTCATAAAACCTCTACACTACAAGATTTAGAATTAGGAAGACCTATGGAAATTGACGCTTTAACAAAATCAGTTTCTGAAGCAGGAAAAATAGTAAATATTCCTACTCCTACCATAGACAAAATATATGAAAAAGTTAAAGCTAAAGCAATTCAAGCTGGTTGTTATATAGACCCAAACCTATAAGCCTAAAGCACAACCATCTTTTCTAGAATCTGAACCACCAATTAATGAAGAGTTTTCATGATTATATTGAATAACTTGTCCACCTCCATGAGGTAACTCACAAACTTCCACTTTATGTCCCTTTAATTCTAGTAGTTTATTTACCTCATTTGATATACCTTTTTCACATTCTAATACTCCATCAAAATAAAAGCTTCTTGGACAATCAAGGCTTGCTTGAGGATCCATATTATAATCTATAATATTAGAAAGTACATGAGCTTGTCCCATAGGTTGATAATGACCACCCATTACCCCAAAAGATAAGAAAGGCTTACCTTCTTTTTTAGCTAAAGCAGGAATTATAGTATGCATAGGTCTTTTTCTGGCCTCTATTACATTAGGATGAGAAGGATCTAATACAAAGCTAGCCCCTCTATTTTGAAACAAAACTCCTGATTCAGGGGAAAGTATTCCGCTTCCAAAAGAGTGAAAGATAGAATTAATTAATGAGACAGCATTTTTATTTTTATCCACTACAGATATATATACGGTATTTGGATGTCTGGGCATATCAGGCTTATAGGACCCCTGTATGCAAGTATCGAGTTTAATTAGACTTCTAAGACTCTGTATATATTTCTCAGATAGTAATTCCTCTGAAGGTATATGAGAAAATTCTGGATCAGCTAAATAATGATTCCTATGACTATAAGCAATCTTAGTGGCTTCAGCTTGAAGATGTATTCTTAAAGCAGAAGTTGGCTCCATTTCACTAAAATCAAAACCTTCTAATATTCTCATAATCATCAATGCTATAACCCCCTGACCATTAGGAGGACATTCAAATATTTGAGCTTCTCTATAATTTGCAGATATTGGGTCAACATAATTTGCTTCAGCTAAAGCAAAATCATTCATAGTGTGTAGACCCCCCATAGAATTAAGTTTTTTAACCATATCTTTTGCAATATCACCTTCATAAAAACCAGCTCTTCCCTCTTCCCCAATTCTTTTTAGAGTCTCGGCTAAATTTAATTGATAATGCACATCACCTGCTTTTAAAAATTCATTCTTAGGTAAAAATAAATTTTTACAATCTTGGTCTGTGGACAATTTTATAACTTCTTTTTCCCAAATATCAGCTATTACATCTGCAACCATATAACCTTCCTTTGCATAATGAATAGCAGGTTTAAGTATTTCTTTTATAGGTAAAGAACCATGATCTTCTATTAATTTTATCCATCCAGCGACGCCTGTTGGAATAGTTACCGCATGCGGACTTTGAAATGGTATACTCTCCTTTACTCCCAAACTTTCTAACTTTCCTAAAGATACTGCTTCTGGAGCTCGTCCCGATGCATTCATTGCTATAACTTCATTTGTATTACTTGGACAATAAAGACAAAAAAGATCTCCTCCAACTCCTGTAGAATGGGGTTCAACTACAGCAAGAACAGATGCTGCGGTAATAGCAGCATCAATAGCATTTCCACCTTGAGATAATTTATCTATAGCTGCTTTTGTGGCTAAAGGATGTGATGTTGCAACCATTCCATCTAAAGAATATATTGGAGATCTGCCCGGAAAATGTGTATTTCTCATTTTTAAACCCATACAATTATAATATATATTTATTGATTATTATTAATATGAACTTAAAAATTAGAGATATCCAGAAATTTTTATGTTTCTAAATATCTCTACATTTTTATACATTAATTTATGCATTAATTGAATTGTTTTTTATATCCTGTAATATTTTTTCTGGACTTGTTTCACCATATGGGTCATCAAGACAATTATCCATTTTACCTGGCTCTTCCCACAATTTTTCAACAACACCATTATTAATTATAGCTGCATATCTCCAAGATCTTTGACCAAAACTAAGATTATCCTTTAAAACCAACATATTCATATAATTAGTAAATAATGCAGACCCATCAGCTATAACTTTTACATTCCTTATATGTTGATCTTGTGCCCATTTATTCATTACAAAAGAATCGTTTACAGATATACAATATATCTCATTAATTCCATGTTTTTTAATTGCATCATAATGTTTTTCAAAACCTGGTAATTGATAAGTAGAACAGGTAGGCGTAAATGCGCCGGGCAAAGAAAATAAAAGAATTCTTTTATTATTAAAGTAATCTGCTGTTGTAATTTCTTTCCATTTATATGGGTTTTCTCCACCTATAGACTCATCTCTATGTCTTACATGAAAAACAATATTCTCAGGTAATTTTTTTCCTATAGTCATAATAATCTCCCTAATTCAAATAATAAAAACAACTCAACTAATAGTTACCTATTTTAGAATCATTCTAAAATAGGTAGTAACGTAAATGCAGGAAGTCAAATATTTTACAAACAAAAACCTTAAATCAATTCTAGAGTGCTCAATTAGGAGGTACTATTAATTAAGCTCCCTAGAATAATGAAGAAGTGATGATATAAATGTTTTTGGGAAACATTATAGCACCTCCTCACTCTTTATTATATATTATATTTACCAAGTCAATGAGAATAATTCTCATTCTCAAAGTGAGGTATATAAATTTTAAATATTGGGAAATCAAGGAAAATTTATGTATATAATCGTGAAGATAAAATAATAGTCTCTAAAAGAGATAAAATAACACTATCAATACTTAGTTAGGCAATAATATTACTTGCTCTTCTCATATTATTTGCAATATTTGAAACAAAAGCTAATACTTCATATAAACCAAAGTCTGAAACGCATGCCAATGTTCATTCTACCCCAGCAGTAGTCAAACAAATTCTTAAGAATTTTGATAACCCTGAAGCAGCAATATTCAGTTATGATGGCAAATATGTATTTATTTCTAATTCTGCAGATAATAACACTATAAGTAATTTTTATCTCAAGAAAGAATAAGAGGAAACTTATTAAGAATAAGCTTCCTCTTAGAAATCTGGATAACGCCCTTGTTTATCTTCGAGTTCTAATACCCATATATCTGAATCAATGCTTATAATTTTTTTAATTTTATCATTTATTAAACTATCCTCTTGCCATGTATCAGATCCATAAACTTCCCAATAATTTTTAATATTAGCCTTTCTATAAGAGTAAATCTTAGACTGCCCACTCAAATTATTTAATCTTAGAAATATTTCACCGGATTTGCTATCCCCTCTTCTTACCATATAAGCATCAAGCATATTTAATCTTGCTGTTTTAATAAAAGCATTAACAATAAATTCAGAGCTAAGTGACAAAAAATTATCCAATTATAATTAAAAAAAACAATTAATTCTTGTAAGAACCTTAACAAACATATAATATTCCATTTCTATTATAATATACTATTTTAATGGCGATAAAATAATTTTTATATTAAAGTGCAAAAATATATAATTAGTAGTTTAATAACAAATATTCGGAAAAAATATGAATTACGCATTGTTAAAAAGTGGTGGAAAACAATATAAAGTTTCAGCAGGAGACGTTATCCTAGTAGAAAAAATACTAGGTGAAAGTGGTAGCAAAATAACTTTTGATGACATAGTTATGATGGGAGAAGGTTCGCAAATTCATATTGAAGAAGCTGAGCTAAAATCTGCTTCTGTAACCGGCGAAGTTATAGAACAAACTAGAGGCCCTAAACTTATTATTTTTAAGAAAAAAAGAAGACAGAATTATAGAAGAAAAAAAGGTCATAAACAAGACTTAACAGTGATAAGAATAAAATCTATAGATCTAAAAAAAGCTGCAGTAGCAAAAACAGTTGAAGCTAAAAAAGTAGAAACTAAAACTGCTGTTAAAAAAGATAGTGCAAAAACAACAAAAGCTAAAAAAGTAGAAACTAAAACTACTGAAAAAAAAATAGCTAAAAAAGCACCAAAAAAGGAGTAATTAAGAATGGCACATAAAAAAGCAGGTGGCTCATCAAATAATGGAAGAGATTCCGCTGGTAGAAGACTTGGCGTAAAAAAATATGGTGGCGAAGTTGTTAGAGCAGGAAATATAATTGTTAGACAAAGGGGAACAAA
Source organism: Alphaproteobacteria bacterium (assembly GCA_029243935.1). Lineage (GTDB taxonomy): Bacteria > Pseudomonadota > Alphaproteobacteria > TMED109 > TMED109 > TMED109. The sequence continues at coordinate 27,081 of JAQWRB010000031.1, read as the reverse complement.
GTTTCATCCTGGAGAAAACGTGGGCATGGGTAAAGATCATACATTGTTTGCCCTTAAAGATGGAAAAGTTGCTTTTTTACACGGTTTAAATAAAAGAAAAATAATTAGAGTTGAGAGTATCTAAATAAAATTATTAAAAAGCAATTTTGAACCTTACATTTTATATACCTCTATTAAATTGGTTTTATAAATGCAATTTCTTGATCAAGCAAAAATTTATTTACAATCTGGTAAAGGTGGAAACGGCTGTATAAGCTTTCGTAGGGAAAAGTACGTAGAATTTGGAGGCCCAGATGGTGGTGCCGGTGGAAAAGGTGGAGATATTATTTTTGAAGGATGCTCCTCATTAAATACACTAATAGATTTTAGATATAAGCAACATTTTAAAGCAAGGAAAGGAACTGACGGTTCTGGAAGCAATTGTACAGGCGCCAAAGGAGAAAACATAATAATTAAAGTTCCCGTAGGAACTCAAATTATTTCTGATATAGATCAAGAGAGTATACTTCAGGATATTACTGAAGAAGGAGAACAAATTTTATTCTTAAAAGGCGGTAATGGTGGTTTTGGAAATACTCACTTTAAAAATTCAATGGTACAAGCGCCTAGAAGATCAAACCCAGGCTTAGAAGGAGAAGAAATATGGGTGTGGTTAAGACTAAAAACGCTAGCTGATGTTGGATTATTAGGTTTGCCTAATGTAGGAAAGTCTTCTTTACTTTCGGCAATTACCAATGCAAAGCCAAAGATCGGTAATTATGCTTATACTACTCTTACACCTCAATTAGGTATTATAAGAAACTATGATCAAGAAATTGTATTAGCTGATATTCCAGGGTTAATCAGTGATGCGCATAAAGGAGTTGGAATAGGAACACGCTTTCTAGGGCATATAGAAAGATGTAAAATTCTTTTACATTTAATAGATGCTAATTCCGTAGATCATATTAAAGATTATAAAAGCATAATGAAAGAAATAACTGCTTATGGAAAAGGGTTAAAAGATAAAAAACAGATACTTATAATAAGTAAATCTGATTTAATTGAAAAAAAAGAATTAGTCAAAATAATTAAAAAAGTTGAAAAATATACAAAGAATAGTGTAATAGTATCGTCTTCCTTAAAAAAAGAAGGGTTAGACACCATAATAAATACTTTATATTCTTTTATGGCAGAGCATAATAAAATAAATAATAATAAAATTAAAGAAGAAAAATGGTCTCCCTAAAATCAATTAATATAAAATCTATTGATAAAGCTAAACGGATAGTATTAAAAGTTGGCTCCTCATTAATTGTTAATCCAAATACAGGTTATATTAATAGTACTTGGCTAGAAAACTTAGCACAAGATATACTATTTTTATTAAGTAAAAATAAAGAAATACTTATAGTAAGTTCTGGAGCAATTGCATTAGGAAAAATTGAACTAAATTTACAAAATAAAGCTCTTAAACTTGCTGAAAAGCAGGCTGCTGCTGCTGCAGGGCAAATAGTTTTAGCAAAAGCTTGGAAAAATGTTTTTGAAAAAATGCAAATTAAATGTGGTCAAATTTTAGTGGGTCATAGTGACTTAGAGACAAGGAGAAACGCTATGAATACTAGAGCCACATTAAATACGCTTATTAAATTAAAAGTGATTCCTATTATAAATGAGAATGATACGGTAGCAACTTTAGAAATTAGATATGGTGATAATGATCAGTTAGCAGCAAGAATAGCCCAGTTAGCTGAAGCGGATGTATTAATTCTGCTATCAGATATAGATGGCTTATATTCTAAAGACCCTAAGTCTTCTAAGAAAGCAAAGTTTATTGCAGAGGTTAAAAATATTTCTAAAAATATTGAAGATATGGCAAAAAATACTAAATCAAATATAGCTTCTGGTGGAATGATTACAAAAATAAAAGCAGCTAAAATTTCTACAACTGCCGGATGCCATTTAATAATTGCGCGTGGGCAAGATAACAACAGCTTATTAAAACTATTTATGGGCGGCAAGCATACAATTTTTAAAGCTAATCTCACCCCACTTAGCGCTAAAAAGAAATGGATATTAAGAGAAAGAAACAAATTAAAGTTCATTATTATTGATAAAGACGCTGAAAAAGCATTAGTATCTCAAAAAAATCTATTAGCTTCAGGCATAAAATCTAGTTCTAACAGTTATGATAGAGGAGAAATTATTGATATATTATCAATTAATAAAAAATTATTAGGCTGTGGCATAATAGCATATGATGCTAAAGAGATAAAAATAATTAAAGGGAAAAAAAGCAAAGATATTGAAAAATTATTAGGCTATAAGGGTCGAGATGAAGCTATTAATAAAAATGATATGATTATAAATTAAGAAAGAATATAATAAAATGCATAAAAAAGAGATGATTAGTCATATTGAAGATATTTGCTTTAAAGCTTATAAAGCATCAAATACATTATCTCATGCCACAACACATGCTAAAAATGAAGCTTTAGAAAAAATAGCAAAACATATTCAAAAAGATAAAAAAATGATTTTAGAAGCTAATATTATCGATATGGATATGGCAAAAAATAATAATATTTCAGACGCTTTACTAGATAGGCTTTTTTTAGATGAAAGTCGCTTAGACAATATAATTAGCGGTGTATACAATATAATAAATCTAGAAGATCCTATTGGCTCTGAAATTAAACGTTGGAAACCATCAAACGGAATTGATATGTGCCAAACAAGGGTTCCTATTGGAGTTATTGGTATAATATATGAATCTCGACCTAATGTAACAGCAGACGCTAGTACATTAGCATTAAAGTCAGGTAATTGCATAATTTTAAGAGGTGGCTCTGAAAGCTTTTATTCAAGTTCAGCAATAATTAACTCTATAAAAAATGGATTAAAATCATCACAATTATCAGAAGATTGTGTCAATATGGTGAACACTATTGATAGAGATGCTGTTGGCTTACTATTAAATATGCATAAATATGTTAATCTCATAATTCCTCGTGGTGGCAAAGCCTTAATAGAAAGAGTTCAAATTGACAGTAAAATTCCAGTTTTATCTCACTTAGATGGTTTGTGTCACACTTATATTGATGTAGATGCTAATAAGGAAATGGCTATAAATATTGTTTTAAATGCAAAGATGAGGAGAACAGGTATTTGTGGTGCAACTGAAACATTACTATGTCACAAAGATGTAATAATTAATATTCTTCCAGATATAATAAATAAGCTTATTGAGCAAGGATGTGAAATAAGAGCAGATAAAAACATTAAAGTTTTAAATCATAACATTAAGAATGCTACAATAGAAGATTGGCAAACAGAATATCTAGATAAAATACTTTCAATTAAAACTGTTGAAAATGTTTCTGATGCAATAAAGCATATTGAAAAGTTTGGATCTAATCATACAGATGCAATTATTACAGATAATAAACAAACTGCTGAAATATTTCTTAAAGAGGTAAATAGCGCCATAGTTCTACATAATGCTTCAACACAATATGCAGACGGAGGAGAATTTGGAATGGGGGCAGAAATGGGAATTGCTACTGGAAGATTGCATGCAAGAGGCCCCGTTGGATTGGAACAATTAACTACATATAAGTACCAACTAAGGGGTAATGGACAGGTAAGGCCTTAGGTTTGTCTATAAATAAAAAATTGTGTTATTATAAATCTATTGGTTTAACCAAGAGAAGAAAAATGAGAATTGGCTTATTAGGAGGCTCTTTTAATCCTGCTCATAAAGGCCATTTATATATCTCCAATGAAGCACTAAAAAAATTAAAGCTTGATGAAATATGGTGGTTAGTAAGCCCACAAAACCCTATAAAGTCTATAAGTGCTCCATTAAAAATTAGGTTGGATAATGCTAGAGCAGTTGCAAAAGGGCATAATATTCGAGTAGAAGATCTTGAAACAAGATTCAAAACAAATTTAACATCAAAGACTTTAAATCATATAATAAAAAGGTACAGTGGAAGTAACTTTATTTGGTTAATGGGAGCAGACAACCTCACGGAAATTAATCAATGGTTTAATTGGAAAAATATTTTCAATACAATGCCTATTGCAGTTTTTAATAGAGGGGTTTATTCTTATAGCGTGATTAATTCTATTGCAGGAAAATACTATTTTTCAAAGCTACATAAAACTAAGGATTCTAAATCTATTTTTAAAAAACCTCTGCCAGTTTGGCAATTTCTTCATATTAATAAAAATCCATTATCATCAACCATGTTAAGAATGCAAAATAATAACAGACAGGAAAAATAACTATTATGGAGAATAAAAAGTTAAATAATAGCATAGAAAAAATACTTAATGATGGTAAGGCAGAAGATATCATATCTATTCCATTAAAAGGTAAGTCATCAATTGCAGATTATATGATAATAGCTAATGGAAGTTCTACCAGACATGTAAGTGCTCTATCTAATCAAGTCTCTTCAAAACTTAAAACATTAGGCTATCAAATATTTTCTATAGAAGGACAAAGAAGTGGGGACTGGGTATTAGTTGATGCAGGAGATGTAATAGTGCACTTATTTAGACCAGAAGTAAGAGATTTTTATAATTTAGATAAAATGTGGCTCGCTCCTAAAGATAAAGCCATGGAAGAGAATTTATAAAAATTAATATTGATCTAAGTCGTAATTATAAATTAAAAATAATTATATTATTTATCGTGTTTTTTACATCCATACAATACTTATGGCCTAGAAGAAACTAATGAGAAGCAATACATTAGTGAATTAGAAAATTTTAAAGTTATTAAAAAAAAATTAATATTACCATTTACAAATAATAGAAAACCTAAGGGAGTAATATATGAATTTAAAAAACAAACAGCCATTATTTCTCCAGTATCAGGAAAAGTAGTATTTGCAAATTATTTTAAAGGTTATAAGAATATGTTAATTATTGATTCTGGGTTTGGATTTCATGTTATACTTTCAGGGCTAGATGAGATATACTATAAAATAGGATCTAAGGTTAGTTTTGGAAAAAATATAGGTGAAATTAAAACAATAAAATCTAATCCTTCTGAACTTTACGTATAGGTAAGGTCAAAGGGAAAACCAATTAACCCTATAAAATGGTTAATTAAAGAATAGTAAAGGTGGGTTACAATGAAATGTTTAAACATAAGAAAACTTAATATATGTGCTTTTTCAATAATTATTTTAGTATTATTTAGCTTTAATGTTAATGCTGAAGAAAAAAATACTAATGTATATAAACAATTAAATATGTTTGGAGAAGTATATGAAAGAGTTAGAAGAGAGTATGTTGAAGAAGTTTCAGATAAAGAATTAATAGAGGCAGCAATTCAAGGTATGCTTCAATCTCTTGATCCACATTCATCTTTTATGAATTCAGAAACATTTGATGACATGCTAGTTCAAACTAAAGGAGAATTTGGAGGGCTAGGTATTGAAGTTTCTATGGAAGATGGCTTTGTTAAAGTTGTTTCACCCATAGATGATACACCCGCCTATGAAGCAGGTGTGCAAGCAGGAGACTATATAATAGAGATTGATGGAGTGTCAGTATATGGAATGAGCTTAGGAGATGCAGTCGATATGATGCGTGGTTTAGTTAATACTGAGATCACAATTAAGATTAGTAGAGGAGAAGAAGAACCATTTGATATCAAAATTATTAGAGACAGAATTAAAGTTCAATCAGTAAAAGCCCGAAGAGAAGGTAATGCTGCATATTTAAGAATCACTTCTTTTAATGAAAAAACTCAATCTGGCCTTTTAAAAAATATGAAAAAATTAAAAGAAGAAATAGGAGAAAATATTACAGGTGTAATTTTAGATTTAAGAAATAATCCTGGTGGATTATTAAATCAGGCAGTTGCAGTATCTGACGCTTTTTTAGATAGAGGTGAAATAGTATCTACTAGAGGAAGAAAGCAAAGAGGACAACAAAAGTTTAGTGCTACATCGGGTGATATTTCTGATGGACTACCAGTTGTTATTCTTATCAATGGTGGTTCTGCATCAGCATCAGAAATTGTTGCTGGAGCATTACAAGATCATAGACGGGCGATTATTATGGGTACCACTTCATTTGGCAAAGGTTCTGTTCAAACTATTATACCTGTGCAAAGAGATTCAGCGATGAGACTTACGACTGCTAGATACTATACTCCTTCTGGCAACTCCATTCAGGCTAAGGGTATTGTTCCTGATATTATAGTTAATCAGGCAAAAATAGAAGAGTTAGAACAATTCTCTAATAGAAAAGAAAGTGACTTAAAAGGTCATTTAGAAAACCCTACTGAAGGCAACGCAAATCTAGAAAAAATTAAAAAAGAAAAAAGTATTGCTGAGGTTAAGGACAAAAAAATTGATTACCAACTAAATAGAGCTATAGATTTATTAGAAGGCATATCACTTTATAAAAAAAATAATGTCTAAGGATGAAAACTATAGACTAAATGTTGGTATAGTTATATTTAATAAAGATGCTAATATATGGATTGGTAAAAGATCTGATATTATAAAACAATGCACTTGGCAAATGCCACAGGGTGGTATCGATATAAATGAAACTCCATTAAAAGCTGCCATTAGAGAAACACATGAAGAAACTGGTATTAAAAGCATTAAATATATTTCCTCAGCTAATAGATGGATAAAATATAAATTACCTGAAGATATAGCAAAAAATAAATGGGATGGTAAATTTGTAGGACAAATGCAAAAATGGTTTTTGTTTTATTTTTTTGGTGATGACTCTGAAGTTAATATTAATTCATATAAACATCCAGAATTTAGTAAGTGGAAATGGGCAGATAAAAAATATGTACAAGATAATGTTACAAATTTTAGAAGAAGTGTTTATAAAACTGTTTTTAAAAAATTTGAAGCTGATATAAAAAAAGAATAAAATTAGTTAATATTTTTAAATTCTATCATTGCTTGATATTTATCAATGCTTTTCAAAATAGATTCTTTAGCTAATTCGTTATCTAATTCTAGAATTTCATCATTGCATTTATTTATTTTTTCTGCACATTCAGAGATATTTATGTCATCAGATAATATTACCTCTGTTGCTAAAATTGAAACTTTGTCATTCAATACTTCTATAAAACCACCACTTATAAACATCTTTTCAATTTCCTTATCAGATTCTATTTCTAGGAGACCTGGTCTTATACTTGAAATAATTGCAGCATGACCTGGAAGAATTCCAAAATCACCCTCAGTGCCAGAAATAGTTACCATATCAACTGATTTTGACATAACTAGTTTCTCTGGTGAAACTACTTCCAAATTAAGTTTTTCATCTTCGGCCATTTTAAATCTTTCTAAATTAAGCTGCTTTTTCTTCCATAGCTTTAGCTTTTTCTATAGCTTCTTCCATAGTACCTACCATATAAAATGCCGCTTCTGGAAGGTGGTCATATTCACCAGCGCATAGTGCTTTAAACCCTTTAATAGTATCTTCTAATTCTACAAATTTTCCTGGTGATCCTGTAAATACTTCTGCGACATGGAATGGTTGGGATAGAAACCTTTGTATCTTTCTTGCTCTATTAACAATAAGTTTATCCTCTTCAGATAATTCATCCATTCCTAAAATAGCTATAATATCTTGTAAAGACTTATATGATTGCAAGATGCTTTGTACCTCTCTTGCAACTTTGTAATGTTCTTCACCTATAACTCTTGGGTCTAAAATACGAGAAGTAGAATCTAGTGGATCAACTGCTGGATAAATACCTAACTCTGCTATTTGTCTTGATAGAACAGTAGTAGCATCTAAATGGGCAAAAGAGGTCGCTGGTGCTGGATCGGTTAAATCATCTGCTGGCACATAAATAGCTTGCACAGAAGTAATAGACCCCTTCTTAGTAGACGTAATTCTTTCTTGTAATGTACCCATATCTGTTGCTAATGTAGGTTGATAACCCACAGCTGAAGGTATACGTCCTAGCAGTGCAGAAACCTCTGATCCAGCTTGAGTAAATCTAAAAATATTATCTACAAAGAACAACACATCTTGTCCTTCTTGATCTCTAAAATATTCTGCCATAGTTAATCCTGAAAGTGCAACCCTTAAACGTGCCCCAGGAGGCTCATTCATTTGACCATATACTAAGGCTGCTTTTGACTTATCTCCTTTTAAATCTATAACACCAGATTCAATCATTTCATGATACAAATCGTTTCCTTCTCTAGTTCTTTCTCCTACACCTGCAAAAACTGAGTATCCTCCATGTCCTTTAGCAATATTGTTAATTAATTCCATAATTAAAACAGTTTTACCCACTCCAGCACACCCAAAAAGACCGATTTTTCCACCTTTTGCATATGGAGCTAATAAATCTACTACTTTAATTCCTGTTACTAATACTTCAGATTCAGTTGACTGATCTGTATATGAAGGAGCAGACCTATGAATAGGGTACGAAGCTTTTGTTGTCACAGGACCTCTTTCATCAACAGGCTCTCCAATAACATTCACAATTCTACCAAGCATTTCTGGGCCCACTGGAACTGATATAGGTTTGCCTGTAGGAGTTACTTCTTTTCCTCTAACTAATCCATCAGTTGCTGACATTGCAATAGCTCTGACTGTTTTTTCTCCTAAATGCTGAGCAACCTCAAGCACAAGCCTTTCTCCAGAATTATCTATTTCTAAGGCATCTAAAATACTAGGAAGATCTCCCTCAAACTGAACATCCACCACCGGGCCAATAACCTGCGTTACTTTGCCTTTATTATCTGTCATTTTAATCTCCATTCTTATGTAAATTCTAATTAATTTTTATAAAGCCTCTGCTCCTGAAATAATTTCTATTAACTCTCCCGTAATTATTGCTTGTCTTTGCCTATTATAGGATAAATTAAGTTTATCAATCATTTCTCCAGCATTTCTTGTAGCATTATCCATTGCTGCCATTCTTGCGCCTTGCTCACCTGCTCCACTTTCTAAAATTGCTTTATATATTTGGATGGCAAGATTTTTTGGAAGCAAATCTGATAAAATTTCTTTTTCATCAGGCTCAAATTCAAAACTTATCATATCATTATCTTGTGTATTTTCACTCTCATCCATATCAATACTACATGGAATTAATGACTGTTCACTTACTATTTGAGAAATAATTGATTGAAATTTATTATAAATTACTGAACATGTCCCAAATTCTTTACCATCTAATTTACCTACAAGCTCAGAAGATATATCCTCAGCTAATGAAAAAGAGTTTTTATCATTAATAGTAGATGATATAATAATCTTATCTCCAAAAAGCCCTTTTAAGACATCGGTTCCTTTTTTACCTATACATATAATTTTAAATTCAGAATTTTCCTCCATTAACTGTTTAGCTTTAGTTTTAACTGCTCTAATAATAGAAGAATTAAACCCTCCACATAACCCTCTATCCGAAGTAACTGCAATAATTATATGAGCATTATTATCTTTATTCCCTAATAATAAATCTAAAGAAACATCACTATCTTTCATACCTAATGCTAATGATGACATAATTTTAGAAATTTTATCAGAATAAGGCCTTGCAGACTCGGCACTTTCCTGAGCACGCCTTAACTTAGATGCCGCCACCATTTTCATAGCTTGCGTTATTTTCCTAGTAGACTTTACACTATCTATTTTATTTTTTAATTCTTTAAGATTACTCATAATTAAATATCAATCGTTCTTATATAAAATCTTTAATAACTTCATCTATTAAAGTCGTAATAGATTTTTCAATATCTTCATCTAAAGCCGCTTTTTCTTTAATTGTTGCTAACAGAGTTTTAGAGCTTCTAAGATTATTTAATAAAGCTTCTTCAAATTTTGCAATATCTGATATTTCTATCTTATCTAAAAAACCTCTAACCCCTGCAAAAATTACAACAACTTGTTCTTCTACTGATAAAGGAGCATATTGCCCTTGCTTTAATAATTCTGTTAATCTTGCACCTCTAGCTAATAATTGCTGAGTTGCAGTATCTAAATCTGAACCAAACTGTGCAAAAGCCGCCATCTCTCTATATTGAGCTAATTCTAGCTTAATAGAGCCCGCAACTTGCTTCATAGCTTTAATTTGAGCAGATGAACCCACACGACTTACAGATAGACCTACATTAATCGCAGGCCTAACACCTTGATAAAAAAGATCAGTTTCTAAAAATATTTGTCCATCTGTAATAGAAATAACATTTGTAGGTATATAAGCAGAAACATCTCCACCTTGTGTCTCAATGATTGGTAAGGCCGTCATTGAACCCGAACCATTTGCATCATTTAACTTTGCAGAACGTTCTAATAAACGTGAATGCAGGTAGAACACATCACCAGGATAAGCTTCTCTTCCTGGAGGCCTTCTTAATAATAAAGACATTTGCCTGTATGCTACAGCTTGTTTGGATAAATCATCATAAATAATTAACGAGTGCATCTTATTGTCTCTAAACCACTCCCCAATTGCAGAACCTGTATAAGGCGCTAAATATTGAAGAGGAGCTGGTTCCGATGCAGTGGCTGCAACAACCACAGTGTATGCTAAAGCACCTCTCTCATCCAACTCTTTTACTATTTGAGCTACAGTTGACCGTTTCTGACCAATAGCCACATAAACACAATATAATTTTTTACTTTCATCATCACCATCATTAATTTGTTTTTGATTTAAAATTGTATCAATGGCAACCGCAGTTTTTCCTGTTTGTCTATCTCCGATTATTAATTCTCTCTGACCTCTTCCCACAGGCACAAGAGAATCAATGGCTTTTAAACCAGTTTGAACTGGTTCATGAACAGATTTTCTTGGAATAATTCCTGGCGCTCTTACATCTACAATACTTCTTTCAGAAGTTTTAATCTCACCTTTACCATCAATTGGGTTTCCTAGAGCATCTACTACTCTTCCTAATAATGCTTTTCCAACTGGCGCATCGACAATACTTCCAGTTCTCTTTACAGTATCGCCTTCTTTAATTCCTCGGTCATCTCCAAAGATAACTACACCTACATTATCCGCTTCAAGATTTAAAGCCATCCCAGAAACACCACCTGGAAACTCAACCATTTCTCCAGCCTGAACATTATCTAATCCATAAACTCTAGCTATACCGTCACCAACTGATAAAACTTGACCAACTTCTGCCACTTCCGCTTCTGTTCCATATTTTTCTATTTGCTCTTTTATAATAGATGAGATTTCTGCAGCATTAAGTTTCATTTATTTAATCCCTTTCATAGATACTTTGAGTCCTTGTAATTTAGATCTTACCGAACCATCCAACATAACTGAACCAATATTTAAAATATATCCTCCAATTATAGTGGCATCCACTTTAGATATTAAACTCACATCAGCGCCCATAGATTTTTTAATTATTTGTTCAATTTTCTTTAGATCATCCTCAGATGGAGTTTCAGTACTTAATAACTCAGCCCTGATTTCTCCTTTATGCTTAACTTCCATTTCTAAAAATCTATAGCATATTCTATCAATAATAAAAGATCTCCTATTACCAGATATAACTGCAAAAAACTTAATTACTGTCTCACTTGCAGAAATCTTATTTAATATTGAATTTATAACAAGACTTTGATCATCTCTTGATATTATAGGTGATTTTATAACTCTATTAAACTCGTTACTTGATTCTAATATATCTATAATCTTCACTACATCATTATGAATCATATCTAAAGATTTATTCTCAATAGCGAGCTCTAGAAGAGCCTTAGAATATCTCTCTACTATACTTCCAATATTTTTTGAATCATTAGCCAATTATATAGACCCCAAAATACCAATTCTTTAGTAATTATTTATAAAAAATGCTTGCGAATTTAGGTAACACAGCTTTTAAATATGTGCAATAGAAGATTACTGTTTAATACATTTATTATAAGAAATTATAAGGGTCTATATCAATTTTAATGCGAACACCCTTATCAATCTTTATATTTAAAAGCCATTCTTTAATAAAAGACTGAATACGCACATCACCTTTACCTTTAATAAGAAAGCGGTACCTATACAAACCACGTAATTTAGCTATTGGTGCAGGAGCCGGCCCCAATATGTCGATTCGATCCTTATCTTTATGAAACTTTGGTACTTTGGAAGATAGATTTTGAACAAATTTTTCTAAAATATCTAAATTAGAAGACTGTATTATTAATGACCCTAAACGACCATATGGAGGCAAACTTCTATTTTTTCTTCCATCTGCCTCAACTGTTATAAAATTTTTAATACTTCCTGTTTGCATTGCTTCCATTACTGAATGCTTTGGGTCATAACTTTGAATATATGCATTACCTTTTTTCTTTTCCCTTCCCGCTCTTCCTGTTAATTGTGTTAGCATTTGAAATGTTCTCTCTGAAGCCCTCAAATCTCCTCCTGAAAGTCCTATGTCAGCATCAATTGCTATAACTGTTGTTAAATTAGGAAAATGATGTCCTTTAGCTACTAATTGTGTTCCTACAATTATATCAACATTACCTAAAGCTATTGTATTAAAAATATTTTCTGTTTTCAAAGAGTAATCTACCGTGTCACTAGCTATCATTTTCAATCTGGCTGCAGGAAAAAGTGCCTTTGCTTCAGCTGCTAGTCTTTCTACTCCTGGACCACATGGAGCAAATTCTTTTTTAGATTCACAATTAGGACATTCCTCCTCAATATCTTCTTTATATCCACAATAATGACATAACAATTTATTAATTACTTTATGATTTACTAACCAAGAAGAGCAATTAATACACTGAAATCTATAGCCACATGATCTACACAAAGTTAATGGCGCAAAGCCTCTTCTATTAATATATAACAGAACTTGCTCTTTCTCATTTAAAGCTTTTTTTATAGCCTCCTTAGATTCATCCGCAATCCATTGATTAGATAACAATTTTTCTTTTCGCATATCTATAATTTTAATTCGTGGCATGACTGCAGAACCAAAGCGTTCTGGTAATCTAATTCTATAATATTTACCTATATTTGTATTATGTATTGATTCTAAAGATGGTGTAGCTGAAGCCAAAATAACTTTTGCATTAGATAAATTTCCTCTTACTACCGCCATATCTCTAGCATTATAAATAATACCATCTTCCTGCTTGTATGATGTATCATGCTCTTCATCTACAACTATTAAAGATAAGCTAGAAAAAGGCAAAAAAAGCGCACTTCTTGCACCAATTACTATTTTTATTTCTCCATTAATAACTTTTTGCCAAGTTATACGCTTCTCTTTATTAGGTATTGCGGAATGCCATATAGCTGGAATAAAATTAAAACGTTTCTCAAAACGATCAATAAACTGTTTGCTTAAAGCAATTTCTGGTAAAAGCACTAAACTTTGCCTTCCATACTTAATTTCATCTGAAATTAAATCTAGATATATTTCTGTTTTTCCAGAACCCGTAACACCATCTAGAAGAAAAATATTATTATGCTTTTTACTAGCTAAATTTTTAATTGTTTTTACAGCATCCAACTGATGTTGATTTAGTTTAGGAATATTTTCTTTTATAATTTTATTATTTTTTATTTCATTATAACTATCAGTCAACAAAACTTGATCTAATATAAGTTTCTTTATAACTGCATAACTAACTTTTACTTCTTTACTGCATTCTCTTAATGTCAAACTAGGATTTTTTTTTAAATGGTCTAATACTTTTTTACCTAAAACTGTTATTGCCATATTAGATTTATTATTAATTTTAAGAATCGTCTTACCTTTTACTATACTTAAAAAATTTGCAGCAGGTATTACCATTTTTAAAACTTGTGATAAATCACTCATATACCAATTGGATAACCAATAACAAAAGTTTAATAACTCTTTAGAAATTAAAGGTAATTTATATATTTCTATTATGTCTTTCAATTTGAATTGAGGAAAACTATTAGAGCCTTTGGCTATTACAATGCCTATATATATTTTTTTTCTTAGAGGTACAGAAACAATCTGCCCAATAGAAATGCTTCCATTTATTTTATAATCATAAATTCCTTTACCAGGAGAAATAATAATTACCTTACACGAAATTTCTAGTTGTTTATCTACATTTTTAATAAAAATAACTTTATCCTTTGATATTCATTAAATCATAGGTTTTAATTTAACTATATTTAAACTATAAATATTACATTATATAAATTTATTTTATTTACTAGGAGGTTAAATTGAAGTTTTTTATTGATACAGCTGATGTTTCTGAAATTAAAGAGCTATCATCAAGTGGTTTATTAGATGGAGTAACAACTAATCCTTCTCTGATTAAAAAATCTGGTAGAAATATAAATGAAGTTATTGCTGAAATTTGTGATATCGTCCCGGGACCAGTATCTGCGGAAGTAGCTGCAACTAACTATGAAGAAATGCTAAAAGAAGCTGAGGTATTAAAAGCTATAGCTAAAAATGTTACTATAAAAGTTCCATTAACATGGGATGGTCTAAAAGCCTGTCGCACCTTAAGAAATGATGACGTTTTAGTAAATGTAACATTATGTTTTTCTGCCAGTCAGGCTCTTTTAGCTGCAAAAGCAGGTGCCACATTTATATCTCCGTTTGTTGGTAGATTAGATGATATTGGATTAAATGGAATGGACCTTATTTCTGATATATGTGAAATATATACAAACTACCCTAATTTAAATACTGAAATACTTGTAGCAAGTATAAGAAATACAAATCATGTAATAGATGCTGCTAAAATTGGTGCTGATGTTGTAACACTACCGCCTAATGTATTAAAACAATTAATCAGTCATCCTTTAACTGATAATGGGCTAAAAGCATTCTTAGATGACTGGAAACTGACAGGGCAAAGTATAACTTAGAAGAATGCAAAAAGAAAAAGATATAGATAATAATATATTTGCGAATAAAGAAGTTTCATATTTATGTGACGAATGGTTGATTTACATAAAAGAAGAGCAATTACTTAGTTTAAATACTTATAAAGCTTATGCTATAGATCTTAAATATTTTTTAAAATTTCTTAATGAACATTATGGTAATAAAATCTCTATTAAAAATTTAGAAAACTTAACTTTAAGAGATTTTAGATCTTGGTTATCATCTCAAAAAATTAAAAATAATAATTTATCTCCTAAAAGTCAGGCTAGATCTAAAGCGGCTATAAAAGCATTCTTTAGATTCTTAAATAAAAAGAAATATGTAAAGAATACAATAATCTTTACTCTACAGCCAGCAAAAATTAACAAGCAAATTCCGCGCCCTTTATCATTTAAAGAAGTTATAAATATCATAAAAATATCAGGAGAAAAAAATGACTGGACAGGTTTAAGAGATAAAACTCTTTTTACATTAATTTATGCAGCTGGATTAAGAATAAGTGAAGCTCTTCAACTTAATATAATAGATGTCAAAAATATGGATATATTAAGAGTTAAGGGTAAAGGTGAAAAAATAAGAGAAATTCCTTTAATAGAATCTGCAAAAATAATAATTAAACAATTATTAATTATAAATAAAAATAAAGAAATGAATTCACCGTTGTTTTTAGGACTAAAAGGTAAAAGACTAAATTCTCGTCAAGTCCAGAAAACTATAGAAGAAATAAGAAATAAACTTTCTTTACCAAAAACTGTAACACCCCATGCTCTTAGACATAGTTTTGCAACTCATTTACTAGAAAAAGGGGTTGACCTTAGAACAATCCAAGAGTTACTAGGACATAGCAGTTTATCTACTACACAAGGCTATACGGCTGTAACAATGACAACCATAAGCAAAGTACACAAATTAGCTCACCCTAGAAAATAATTTTATTATGAATGTATAGTATGTCCATATGAAGCTAAGCTTGCTGCTTCTTTAATAGATTCTGATAACGTAGGGTGAGCATGACAAATTAATGCTATATCTTCAGCTGTAGCACCCATCTCAATCGCTACCACAAACTCTCCAATCATTTCTCCTGCATGATTTCCTAAAATGTGTGCGCCTAAAATTTTATCTGATTTGGAATGAGAATAAACTTTAATCATTCCTGTAGTATTCCCAGAAACTTTGCTTCGTGAATTAGAAGAAAATTGAAACTTTCCAACATTATAATTAACTTTATATTTATCCAGATCCTGTTGAGTTTTACCTACCCAAGCTACCTCAGGATTGGTATATACTACAGAAGGAATAGCATCATAATTCACTTGTCCATTTTTTCCTGTAATAATATCAACAACAACCTGACCTTCCATACTAGCTTTATGAGCTAACATGGGCCCCTCTATAACATCTCCAATTGCATATATTCCATCTATTGATGTTTGATATAAATGATTTACTTCAACATGCCCTTTATCCGTAGTTTTTATTCCTGCTTTTTCTAATCCTAGTCCTTCTGTCTTTGGCATACGGCCCACAGCTAAAAGTGCATTGTCAAAAATTAAATCATTATTTTTCTTATCTTTTATTGATTTAACCTGCAAATGTACTTTATCCCTCTTGATTTCAGCTTTAGTAACTTCAGAAGAAAGTACAAAATTCATTCCCTGTTTTTTCAATTCATTATGAAAAGCATTCGCTATATCTAAATCCATAGAAGGTACAATAGTCTCTGCATATTCAATTACAGTAACTTCAGAACCTAATCGCCTCCAGACTGATCCTAACTCCAAACCAATATATCCCGCTCCTATAACTGCTAATTTTTTCGGTACTTTTTCAAAATTTAAAGCACCTGTCGATGATACTATTTTTCCTTCATCAATCTTTATATTTTTTAATGTTGAAGGATAAGAACCTGAAGCAATTATAATATTATTGGCCTGATATTTTATTTCATTTACCTTAACTATTTTTTCTTTCTCTAAAGATGCTAAACCAACGATATGATGAATTTTGTTTTTTTTAAATAAAAATTGAACTCCATTAGTTAACTTTTTAACAGCTTCTTCTTTTCCTTCCATCATTTTAGAAAGATTAAAATTGGGGACATTAACTTCAATACCATGATGATGAATTTCATCTTTAACGTTCTCATATAATTCAGAGGAATACAATAATCTTTTAGATGGAATACATCCTATATTTAAACAGGTGCCACCTAAATTTTTTCTTTTATCAATACAAGCTACTTTTAGTCCTGATTGTGCAGCAGCAATAGCAGAAACATATCCACCAGGACCTCCACCTATAACAATTAAATCAAAAGTTTCCATTATGAGCCTATTAACATTCTTTCTGGCTTTTCTATAAACTCTTTCACTTTTACCAAAAATGATACAGCTTCTTTTCCAGAAATAGCTCTATGATCATAGGTTAAGGCTATATACATCATAGGTTTTATTTTTATTTCACCGTTTTCAACTATAGCTCTATCTTTAATTTGATGTAACCCTAATATTCCATTTTGAGGAGGGTTTAAAATAGGAGTAGACATCATTGAACCATAAATACCACCATTAGTGATCGTAAAAGTAGCACCACTCATTTGAGCAGTAGTTATTGAACTATTTTTAGCCTCCACTCCAAAGTCATAAATTTTTTGTTCTATCTCAGAGAAAGGTTTTAAATCTACATTTCTTATTACTGGAACTAGCAAACCTTGAGGAGCACTTAAAGCTATACCTATGTCTATATGATTATGATATATAATGTCATTACCATCTATTTCTGAATTAATAATCGGTATTTCTTTCAAAGCTAAAGAAACAGCATTACAAAAAAAAGACATAAATCCTAGCTTAACATTATACTTCCTTTCAAAATTATCTTTATTCCTATTTCTAATTTCGATTACTTTTGACATGTCAACTTCATTAAATGTGGTTAACATGGCAGCTGTGTTTTGTGATGATTTTAATCTTTCTGCCATAGTCCTTTGCAATCTTGTCATAGGAACTCTAGAAGATTTATTAGTACTTAATGGTATTTTACCACTTATACTATCCACCACATTATCTTGCTTATCAAAAATATCTTTTCTTCTTTGACTAGGCGATAAATTCTTACCTCCTATAAATTCTTGTAAATCATTTTTAGTTATTTTATTACCTGCACCTGATCTTTTAACTTCTATAGAGGATACTATTTCAGGAGTAATAATTTTTTCTTCAACTTCTTTCACTTCAACTTCATTATTTTTATCATCTTTTACTTCACTATTTTCTTGCTTATCATCTTTACTAATATTTTTGTTTTTACCTTTTATAAAATCTGCCAATTCAGCGCCAATTTCCACATCTTGACCAGCTTCAAAATATATTTCAGATAAGGTGCCATCAGACTGAGCATAGACTTCTAAAGTCGCTTTATCCGTTTCTAATTCCAATAATACTTCATCTTTAGAGACAATATCACCTTTTTTCTTTAGCCATTTAGCTACAGTTGCTTCAGTAATAGACTCACCTAAAGAAGGAACAAGAATTTTCATTTATACAAACCTACCTTAATATATTGCATTTTAATTTAATACTTTCTTTTTTTCACCCTTAATTGTTTTATTATGAATTACATTATCCTTACAACCTAATAAAGCTTTATCTATTAACTCTTTTTGCTCTTGAGTATGACGACTAAACAATCCAGTCGCTGTTGAAGCTTGCCCTTCTCTGCCTGCATATGATAATCTATTTTGTTTTGAACCTACTTTGATCATTACTTCTTCTATTAATGAATTAATATAACTCCAAGCTCCCATATTCTTTGGTTCTTCTTGACACCAAATTATTTTAGCATCTTTAAAGTATTTCAGCTCTCTGATTACAGCATCCTCAGGAAAAGGGTATAGCTGTTCTATTCTTATTAATCTAATATTCGTTAATTCTTTCTCTTCTCTTATCTTTATTAAATCATAAAAAATTTTTCCTGAACATAAGACTACTCTGACTAACTTATCATTCTTTAATAATATTTTTGGATCTGGTAATACTCGATGAAACCAAGAACCTTCTGTCATATCAGAGATTTCAGATACCGCATGCTTGTTTCTTAATAGCGATTTTGGAGTAAATATTATTACTGGTTTTCTAAAAGCTCTATGCATCTGACGCCTTAAAACATGAAAATAATTTGCTGGCGTCGTACAATTTACAACTTGTAAATTATCTTCTGCACAAAGTTGTAAAAACCTTTCCATTCTTGCTGAAGAATGTTCAGGCCCTTGCCCTTCATAACCATGGGGTAATAATAAAGTTAATCCAGACATTCTTAACCATTTACTTTCACCAGATGAAATAAATTGATCTATTATAACTTGTGCACCATTTGCAAAATCTCCAAATTGTGCTTCCCACATTACTAATGCATTTGGCTCTGCAAGAGAATACCCATATTCAAATCCTAAAACAGAGGCTTCAGATAAAGGGCTATCTACTATTTCAAATACAGCCTGCTCTTTTGAAATATTATTAAGAAGAACTATCTTATTCTCATTCTCCTGATCTACTAATACAGCATGTCTTTGTGAAAATGTTCCTCTACCTGAGTCTTGTCCCGTAAGCCTAATTTTTACGCCCTCTATTAATAAACTTCCCAAAGCCATTGCCTCGGCTGAAGACCAGTCAATAGAAGTTTTACCTTCAAGAGAATTTTTTCTTTGGTCTATAAATTTTTGAAGCTTTTTATGAAGGTTAAACCCTTTAGGTATGTTTTTTAGGCCTTGCGCTACTAATTTAAACTGATCTTTGTTTATACTTGTATCACCTCTTCTTTTGCCTTTCTCTCTAGCAATATCCAAACCTTTCCAAGCTCCACTAAACCAATCTGCAGTATCAGGCTTATAAGAACCAGCTTTTTCATATTCTTTTTCTAATCTGGCATACCAGTCGGCTACAAAATCTTCAGCTTCTTTTTCAGAAATTAAATTTTGATCTATTAGTTTTTTACTATAAATTTCTCGAGTAGAATAGTGTTTTGAAATAGCTTTATACATATTAGGCTGAGTAAATGCAGGCTCATCTCCTTCATTATGACCATGACGTCTGTAACAAAACATATCAACCACTATATCTTTATTGAATTTTTGACGAAATTCAATTGCCATTCTAGCGGCATGAACTACAGCTTCTGGATCATCACCATTTACATGGAATATTGGGGCCTGTATCATTAGGGCCACATCAGAACAATAAGGTCCTGACCTTGAATTTACTGGATTTGTAGTAAAGCCAATTTGGTTATTAATAATAAAATGAAGAGTTCCACCAATTCTATAGCCTTTTAGTTCAGATAAATCTAAAGTTTCTGGAACAAGACCTTGTCCAGAAAATGCAGCATCTCCATGAATTAATAACGCTGCAACTTTACGACGACCTAAATCTTCTTTTTGATCTTGTTTAGCCCTAACTTTTCCAACAACAACTGGATTTACAGCTTCTAGATGTGAAGGGTTAGCTGTTAGAGATAAATGTACTTTTTTACCATCGAATGATCTATCAGATGAGGTTCCTAAATGGTATTTTACATCTCCTGCTCCTTGAATATTTTCTGGCTGAGAAGAGTTACCTTGAAATTCAGAAAAAATAGCTTCAAAAGGCTTACCCATAAAGTTTGCTAAAACGTTTAATCTTCCTCTATGAGCAGTACCTATAACAACTTCTTCTAAACCTAATTTACTCCCTCTTTTTAAGATTTGCTCTAAAGCTGGAATCATAGATTCAGCACCTTCTAGACCAAATCTTTTTGTACCAGTATATTTTCTATCCAAAAATCTCTCAAAAATTTCAGCGGCAACTAATCTCTCTAATATGGCCTTCTTACCCATATCTGTGAAATCAGGCTGATTTAAAACATTTTCTAAAGTTTTTTGTATCCACGCTTTTTGTTCAGGATCTTGAATATGCATAAATTGAACTCCAATTGTTCCACAATATGTTGCTTCAAGATTTGCTATAATTTCTCTTAATGTTGCAGATTCTATACCTAAGACATTATCTATAAATATTAATCTATCCATATCTTTTTCTTCAAACCCATAACTTTCTGGCTTAAGTTCAGGGTGATCAGAAGCTTGTGTTAATTTTAAAGGATCTAAATTTGCTTTTAAATGACCTCTAACTCTATAAGCTCTAATAAGCATTAATGCTCTTATAGAATCTAAAGTAGCAGAACGACTATTTGAGTCTAAAGTTATATTTGTATTAGTGGTATTAAATAAATTATCATCATTATTTATATTAAATTCTTTTAAGAATAAAGAGGCATCCGGAGCAAGGTCATTAAAAAATTCTTGCCAATCTAAATTTACTAAATTTTTGTCTTTACTATAAGCAATATATAATTGCTTTAGTTCATTGAAACGAGCCTGCTTATTTAAAGTCTGTGTTGACAAAATTTATCAGTCCTTACTATTTTCTCATATAATTTTTAATATTTCTTCACCCATTGTTGCTGGAGAAGAAGCTATAGAAACCCCTGCCGATCTTAAAGATTCAATTTTTTCCTCAGCACCCCCGCTACCTCCAGATATAATAGCACCAGCATGTCCCATCCTTTTCCCGGCTGGGGCACTTAACCCTGCAATAAAACTAACTATTGGTTTTTTTATTTTTGAGTGCTTTATAAAATCTGCTGCTTCTTCTTCTGCGGAACCACCAATTTCTCCTATCATAATAATACCTTTAGTAGCATCGTCAGAAAGAAAAAGTTCTAAAATATCTATAAAATTAGTTCCAGCTACCGGATCTCCTCCTATTCCAACACAAGTAGATTGTCCCAATTTACATGCTGTAGTTTGATCAACTGCTTCATATGTAAGCGTACCTGATCTAGAAACTATTCCAATACTTCCTTCCATACAAATATGACCTGGCATTATTCCTATTTTGCATTGATTTGGCGTTATTAAACCTGGACAATTAGGGCCAATTAATCTGCTATTTGACGTATTTAAAACATTTTTTACCCTTACCATATCTGCTATAGCTATGCCTTCAGTTATGCATACAATTAATTCTATTTTTGCTTCTATTGCCTCTAGTATTGCATCCGCTGCAAACGGAGGTGGAACATATATAACACTTGTATTGACATCTGTTTTATATACCGCCTCATCAACTGTATTAAAAACAGGCAAGCCTAAGTGTGCAGTATCTCCTTTTCCAGGCGAGACTCCTCCTACCATTTTTGTACCATATGCTATAGCTTGTTCGGAATGAAATGTTCCTTGCGTACCAGTGAACCCTTGGCATATTACTTTAGTATCTGAATTTACTATTATAGACATTTATGCCTCCCTTATAGATGAAACAACTTTTTTTGCCGCATCCCCTAAACTATCTGCACTAATTATATCTAACCCTGAATTATTTAATATATCTTTACCCTTTTCTACATTAGTTCCTGCTAAGCGAACTATTAAAGGAATATTTATTTCTATATTTTTAGCTGCAGACACAACGCCTTCTGCAATTACATCACACCTCATAATACCACCAAAAATATTTATTAGAACTGCTTTAACTTTTTCATCAGATAAAATTATTTTAAATGCTTGCTCTACTCTTTCCTTAGTAGCACCACCTCCTACATCTAAAAAATTAGCAGGAGCGCCTCCTTCTAGCTTAATAATATCCATTGTTGCCATAGCTAATCCAGCACCATTAACCATACATCCAATATTTCCATCTAAGCTAATATAATTTAAATCATGTTTTGCTGCTTCCAGTTCTCTTGGATCTTCTTCATCCTCATCTCTCAAACTTTCTATATCTTTATGTCTATATAAAGCATTATCATCGAAGTTCATTTTAGCATCTAATGCTAAAACATTATTATTATCAGTTATTACCAAAGGATTGATTTCCACCAAACTTGCATCAGTTTCTTCTACAGTTTTTGCCAAAGCAAGCATAAATGTAACAGCTTTATTAGAAACTGCTTTTGATAAACCTAATTTAAAAACTAATTGTCGTGCCTGATAAGCTTGCATTCCTATTAAGGGATCTATCTGTACTTTAAAGATTTTTTTTGGAGTCTTTTCAGCCACTACTTCTATCTCTGTACCTCCTTCAGTAGACCCCATCATTACATATTTTTCATTACTCCGATCAAGCACTATTCCTAGATACAATTCAGATAAAATATTTATACCTTCTTCAATAAAAATTTTGTTTACTTTTTTGCCTTCTGGACCTGTTTGATGAGTTATTAACTGCATGCCTAACAATTTATTACTTATTTTTGTAACTTCTTCAACACTATCAGCTATCTTCACACCTCCAGCTTTTCCTCTTCCTCCAGCATGAATTTGTGCTTTTACAACCCATTTTTTTCCACCTATCTCCAATGCCACTGCAGCTGCTTCAGAAGAAGAATATGCTTCTTTGCCTTTAGGTATACTTACTCCATACTTAGCTAATATTTTTTTTGCTTGAAATTCATGAATATTCATCACTAATCACCAATAATCTTTTATATATACTGAGTAAACTTTCTTATCATGTAATTTAAAAAAATTAAACTACTAATAACTATCTAATAAATTATTTATTAAAAAAGCTAAGATTTAATTCTTTTAAAATGTGTAGTTAAGGACCTATCAATATTCTTACAAGCTGAAATTAATTCCATTACTGCTTTAACTGATTTATTAAACATAGCTTTTTCTGTTTTTTCTAAACTAACTTCTATAATTTTTTCTATACCTTTTTTACCTATTACAACAGGAACTCCTACATACATTCCTTTAATACCGTACTGACCATTTAGCATAGCTGCGCATGGCAATACCTTCTTTTTATCTTTTAAATAGCTTTCTGCCATTTGTATCGCTGACGTTGCTGGAGCATAGAATGCTGACCCTGTTTTAAGCAATGAAACTATTTCGGCTCCTCCATCTCTGGTTCTTTGAACTATTTCATCTAATTTATTATTTGTAATCCAACCCATTTTAACTAATTCAGTTAAAGGGATACCTGCAACAGATGAGTATCGTATTAAAGGTACCATAGTATCACCATGCCCACCCATAACAAAAGCCGTTACATCAGATATAGAAACATTTAATTCTTGAGCTAGAAAATACCTAAAGCGTGAGCTATCTAATACTCCTGCCATACCCACTACCTTGCTAGCTGGAAGCCCACTAAATGATTTTAATGCCCAAACCATGGCATCTAAGGGATTAGTAATACATATGACAAAGGCATTTGGACAATATTTTTTTATTCCTTCTCCTACAGTTTTCATTACTCCTAAATTAATACCAAGCAAGTCATCTCTACTCATTCCTGGTTTTCTAGGAATACCTGCTGTAACTATTACTACATCTGAATCTTTTAATAATCTATAATTGCTTCCGCCACTCATACTTATATCAAAACCTTCTACCGGAGAAGATTGTGCTAAATCTAAGCTTTTTCCTTCTGGAATTCCTTTTGCAATATCTAAAAGAACTACGTCGCCTAATTCTTTTAAACCTATTAAATGTGCAAGTGTTCCACCAATTGCTCCCGAGCCTACAAGTGCTATTTTTGATTTAGACATTTTTTATATTCCTTATTGATGTAATTCTTATTCGTATATATATCGAATAAATAAAATATTAAAGTATTTATATTATTTATCTTCTCCTGCCTGTGCAGCATATATTGAAGTATAGCCTCCAGACCAATCTGGAGGAATCAAGCATGGTCTAGGATCATGCTGAGCCCAAAGAGATTTTATACCCTTGACAACTCTATATGCATTTATAGATTTGTCCGGATGAGGTGTATATGCTTTCGCATCTGCTGATGAATAACAATTTAATAATAAAGGTCTAGGACTTTGCGATCTACTTGGAGGGGATGAATGCAAAGTTCTACAATTATGAATAGTTATTGATCCGGCATTTCCCATAAGATATTGAACTTTCGAAAGATCTATAGAACCTACATCTTCTTGATTTAAACCACCAACCCAATTACCAGAAGCATCATATTGATTATACAGTTTACCTTCATGGCTTTTTGGTAGCACGCTTAATGGTCCATTATCCATATCAGTATCTTCCAAATAACATCCGATAGTAAAAACATTATAATTAGTGTGAGGAAAAAACTGAATATCTTGATGCCACTTAACTTTATCATCAGAATCAAACCATTTAAAATTTAGTTTTGAATGATGAAATACCACATCTGGTCCAGCCAAGTCAGAGGCTAAATCAGCCATTAATCCGGATGCAAAATCCCAATAAACTTTATGTTGTTCATCAGGTCTCTTAATTCTCCTTACTACAGGTTTTTCTCTAGTATGCTCTCGGGCCAAATCAAATAAATTATCTGATTTTATTATTTTTCTACTTTTATTTATAAATTTTTTAGTAACTTTATTTAGTTCTTTTAAAGTACATTTAGGTACAAAATTTTTCAGTACTAAATAACCATTATTAAAATAAAATTTTCTTTGTTCTTCCGTAATTTTATTTGCCGGGTAAGATAGAACTTCATCTCTAAACATTAACTACTCCTAATAAAGCATATTTCATCTATTAAAAATAACTATTCTTTCTACCATAAAAGTTTATATATATCTATAATTTCAGAAACTTCAGGTATCCTTGGATTGTTTCCTGGAGAGCCTGACGCAATTGCCTGTTTTGCCATTACCTCTAAGTTATTCATAAAATCTGTTTCATTTATACCAAACTCTTTAGGAGTAGGTACATTAAGCTCTTCATTAATAGCAACAAGCTCTGATAATAATTTTTGATTTGCAATCTCATCATTATCTTCTGATAAAGCAACCCCCATTGCTCTAGAACAATCAGCATACCGTTTTGTTGCAGAAGGTAAGGAAAATTCTGTAACTGTAGGAAGCAACATTGCATTCGATAAACCATGCGGAACATGATAAAATGCTCCTATAGGTCTACTCATTCCATGCACTAAAGCAACAGAGGCATTTGAGAAAGCGATACCAGCTAAAGTTGCTCCCAGCATCATTTTTTCCCGAGCTTCTATATCCTTTCCATTATGATAAACTCTCCTTAAATTAGGGCCAATTAATCTCATAGCTGCTATAGCCTGTGCATCACTATAAGGGTTAGCTTTTTTACTTACATATGCTTCCATTGCATGAGTTAAAGCATCTATTCCTGTGTCCGCTGTTGCTCTTTGCGGTAAACTAATTGTTAACTCATAGTCTATTAAAGCAACAGATGGCATGAACCCTCTTCCCACGCATAACATTTTTTCATCGGTATTTTCATCTGATATTATAGTAAAACGTGTAACTTCAGAACCAGTTCCAGCGGTCGTCGGAATAGCAATAATAGGAACACCAGATTCTGAAACCATACGAGGAAATTTATAATCACGCATCACACCTCCAAATTTTCCTAAAATACCAATTGCTTTAGCACTATCAATCGGACTGCCTCCTCCTAAAGCAATAATACAATCATAATCTGCACTTTTTATTTTATTCACTCCTGCCTGAATAGAAGCAACAGTCGGCTCAGGAATAGTATCTGCAAAAATATCTGCATGAATATTTATAGAATTAAGACTTTCTTGAATTTTACTTGCATAGCCAAGTTCAACCATCATTTTATCAGTAATAATTAATGGTTTTTTATAATCTAAACTATTTAGGATAGCGCCAATTTCTTGACTAGCTTTAGCTCCAATTTGCATAATACTTGGTAAAATTATTTGATTAGACACAATACCTCCAAAATCTCAAATTATTAAAATAAATGAACTTCATGATGAATATCATAAATTCAATAATTTTTTAAAACCTTTATTTTTTATTTTATTTAACCATTCTTTATGAGTCATTTCATATATTCTCGAAACAGTTCTTCTAAACTCTTTATTGCCATCTCCATCTATATATATATCCTCAGGTTTAAAATCTGAAGATAACGCTAATCCAATATTTTTATCATATAAAATATCTACAAGGGTTTGAAACCTTTTAGCTAAGTTTCTGTCTTCCTGATCCAATTTAGGTACATGAGATAATATTATCCAATCACATTGATTACAAAGTTGAATATAATCTAGCGACGAAAAATTTGATTGGCAAAGCTGCTTAAAAGAAAACATTCCCACATTATTTGATATCTTATCTATATTTAATATCCTTCCCTTAAAATTTAAAATAGATTTAGTAATAGGCATAT
>JAQWRB010000137.1 GCA_029243935.1 Alphaproteobacteria bacterium | reverse complement strand
GGAGCAAAAGTACAAGGACTTCCTAGTTGCAATGGTTGGGATTTTTGGCATGTAAAAGTAAAATCATCATCAAAATTATTAGATGATATTCGTGGAGATTACCGGGATAAAAAAATACCTCTCAATTAATTTTTTTTTGTTTTTCCCACATGGTTTTATAAATCTTATCTAGAGCAAGTAATTCTTCATGTGTGCCCTGCTCAATTATCTCACCTTTATCTAAAACAATGATATTATCTGAATCAGCCGTAGTTGATAATCGGTGAGCAATAACTAGAGTAGTTTTCCCTTTTGATATTTTTTCTAAATTTTCTTGTATATCTTTTTCTGTAGACGAATCTAAGGCAGAAGTTGCTTCATCAAAGAAAAATATGGATGGGTTTTTTAATATAGTTCTGGCAATTGCAATTCGTTGTTTTTCTCCACCAGATAATTTTAAGCCCCTTTCTCCCACTAAAGTATTGTATTGATCAGGGATACTTTCTATAAAGTCATGAATACCAGCAACTTTTGCCGCACTAAAAACTTCATCTTGAGAAGCTGATGGGTTTCCATAAGAAATATTATAATAAATAGTATCATTAAATAAAACTGTATCTTGAGGCACTACACCAATTTTTTGACGCAGAGACTCTTGAGTTATATTTTTCAAATTCTCATTATTAATGACAATATCCCCCTCTAATGGATCATAAAAACGAAACAAAAGTCTGCTAATCGTTGACTTACCTGAACCTGTTGGTCCAACTATTGCTACTTTTTTACCATTAGGGACTTTAAAAGAAATACCTTTTATAACAACTCTTCTCTCTTCATAACCAAATTTGACATTTCTAAATTCTATATCAGTCTTATTATTAACCAAAACTACTTCTCCATCATTTATTATATTTGATTTTTCATCTAGTAATTTAAACATATTTTCCATATCAATTAATGCCTGTCGGATTTCACGGTAAACTGTTCCAAGAAAATTAAGAGGTTGATATAATTGAAGCATATATGCATTAATCACAACAAAACCACCAACACTAATAGCTCCATTTCTAATTCCAAATGTTGTAAGTATCAGCATAATAGTAATACCTGACATGATAACAAATGTTTGAGCAATGTTTAAAAGCGATAATGAATATCTACTTTTGTTAGCTGCAAATTCATATTTTTCTAATGATTCATCTAATCTTTTAAATTCATGACGTTCATTACCAAAATATTTTACAGTTTCAAAATTAATTAAACTATCCACCATCTTGGTACTAATAGAATTATCTGCTGCGTTCATATCGCGACGAAATTTAATTCTCCACTGAGTAATAGAAAAAGTTAAAACAACATAAATAGTAATAGTAAAAAAAGTGATTAGTGCAAATAAATATCCATACAAAAAAAATAATATGAAAGTTACAAGAACAATTTCAATAAAAGTAGGAACGACATTAAATAAAACGTAACGCAATAAAAATTCAATACCTTTTGTTCCTCTATCTATATAGCGACTCAAACCCCCTGTTTGTCTTGTAAGATGAAATTGTAGCGATAATGAATGAAGATGCTTAAAAATTGTAAGAGCAACATCTCTGATAGCATACTGAGAAACCTTAGAAAAAAAAGCATCGCGCATTTCTCCAAACAACAAAGAGGCAACCCTTGCAAAACCGTATGAAATTATAAGAGCTATTGGCATTAATATATATAAATTAATTCCATTACTTAAATCATTTAAAGAATCTACAGATTTACCTAGTATTAAAGGCGTATATACACTTGCTACTTTTGCCAAAATCATACAAATTATAGAAACTACAACTCTCACTCTTAAGTCTTTCCTATTTTCTGGCCAAAGGAAAGGAGTAAGCAAGCCTCCAATTTTTAAATAAGGATTATTTGTTTTCATAAAAATGATTATGATGTTTATATGATCTATATATAAGCATTAAATATATGAAGGCAACTCAACATAAGATTTAAAAAGAGTTTAATGGAAAATATATTTTATTTTATTCCTAATAATTATTTTTACTTAATATTAGTAATATTATTTTCAGGATTTATAAGAGGATTTCTTGGCTTTGCTTCTGGTTTAATAACAATACCCATACTATCCTTTTTATATTCTCCAGTTTTTGCAATAGTATTTAATATTGTTATAGAAATACCAACTACGATTTATTTAACTTATCTAGGTGCTAAGACTTGTAAATTTAAAGAAATCTCACATATGTTTTTTTCTATGATCATAACTATACCTATTGGAACTATTTTTTTGATTTCTGTTGATGAACAAGTAGTTAGAATTATTATGTCTATATTAGTTATTTTTTTTGTAGTACTTATTGCAAGTGGTTGGCGGTTAAAAGCAGCAATTACTAAATATATATTAACTATAACTGGTGTATGCAGCGGACTATTGCAAGGTATTACAGGAATGGGAGGTCCGCCCTTCGTAACAATTCTTCTATCGAAAGGAGATGAGAATGATGTGACAAGAGGAAATATCCTTGTTATGTCTAGTGGAATCGTAATAAGCGCTATCTTTAGTATGTACTATTTTAACCTCTTCACAAAGGAAATTTTATTAACAGGAATAACTGCATCGCCCTTATATATATTAGCATCTTATATTGGCTCACGATTTTACAACTTTTCAGGAAATCAATATTTTAGAAATGCATCTTTATTAGTTTTAATATTAATTGGGATTATAACACTCCTCAATGCTTTTTTTAATAATTAATATCTTTTTGATCAAAAGTTCTTTTTATAATGGATTATTTTATACTAATATTTCCATCCATCTTATGAGCAATATCTAAACCCGAATGTATAGATAATTTCATTTCTAAATTGACTTCACTGCCAATACTTAACTTCCCTTGATTAAGTGCATTTTTAATTTCTTGATCTATGATTTGTTGCGATTTAATACCTATTTTCTTTAAAAACTGTCGTATTTCTAAATTTAAATTTTCTTCATTCATATGAGTCTCCTAATATATTAAAATTAAAGTATACTAATTTTAGAAAATAATTTTTTTATTTTCAAATTTTTATTATATTAACTAGAAAAGTCATGCATATTGACCCGCAACATAGCCTGATGACCAAGCCCACTGAAAATTATATCCACCTAAATGTCCTGTTACATCCACAACGTCACCTACAAAATATAATCCTTTGTTATTTTTTGACATCATTGTTTTAGAAGAAAGTTCTTTAGTGTCAACTCCTCCTAAAGTTACTTCTGCTGTACGATATCCCTCTGATCCAGTTGGATTAATAATCCAACTGTTAATATAATTACCAACGTTCATCATTAATTTTTTTGATATATCAGCAATCTTTCCTGAAATTTTTAAATCACCACAAATCATTGTTGCTAAACGTTTAGGAAGTAATTCGTTAATAATAGAGCTAATTTCTTGTTTTGGATTAGTTTCTTTTTTTTCTTCTAAATAATCAAAAATATTTTGATTAGGTGATAAGTCTATTTCTATTTGTTTACCTAATTTCCAATATGATGATATTTGTAATATTGAAGGACCACTTAATCCTCGGTGTGTAAATAACATTCCTTCTTCAAATTTAATTTTTTCAAAAGATACTCGAGC
>JAQWRB010000131.1 GCA_029243935.1 Alphaproteobacteria bacterium | reverse complement strand
CGTAAAATAAAATTATCGCCTATATGACAACAAAAATGCATAGATTCATATATTAAGTACATAGCGGTTGTTGTAACAATAAATAACCAGCCAACATTAGAAGAAAAGAACCAAGATAAAATTATGAAACCTGGTATAGACATAAAGGTAAACACAACTAAGGCATAAGGGGGGAAAATAGTTACCCTCCAGTCATGTGCTCCTGCAAAACGCATTTCATCTTTACTAAAAAATTGGTGGTGCTGTTGCGTGTGTCGAGAATAAATTGCTCTAGCTCCAGGAAAATTTTGGGGTATATGCATAACGTATTTATGCAAAGCCCATTCAAAAAAATTACAAATAAGAAAAGTAATTGGAATTATAATAAGTTCCCAACCTATTAAGTTATTTATATGTCTAATATAATAAGATAATAATAAACCACCTATTGAGTATATAATTGCTACATGTAAAGAGCCATTATACCATCCATCTATTTGATCTCGGTAGGCTTTTCTAAATTTAATTAATCGTTTATCTGGTTTAATATCTTCTAATTCCATTAATACCTCCCAACATCATAATATATGTATTAGTATATAATTATACATATTTTACCTCATAATAATATATATGATTAAAATTAAATAAATAAATGGTTTTATAAAAAATAATGTTATCAAAAATAAAAATATTGATTATTGGAGGAAATGGTTTTTTAGGACAAGGAATACTGAAGGTTATTACTAACGAAAAATATGAAGTATCTATATTAGACCCATATTTAGATCATAAAAAACTTAAAAAATATAAAATAAAGCATTTATTTAATTGTAGTACACTTAATGATAAAGACATAAATAGTGCATTAAATATAGAAGAATGGGATTATATTGTTCATTTGGCTGCTTTTGGTGGTAATGGTAATGGTCTTTTAAAAGCCGCAAATGAAAACTTCAATAAAGCAGTAAATATTAATGTTACTGGGTTTGCAAATTTATTAGATAAATTAAAAAATAAAAAAGCTAAAATAATATGGTCTAGTTCTACAGTAGTTTTTGGAGAAGAAAAATCTTATAAAAACAAAACTGTCAAAGAACACTCTATCTTAAAACCTTTGACGAATTATGGGCTTACTAAATTGATGGCTGAAAAAGTAGCAAATTATTATATTAAAAATTATAAAATGAATATTACAGGCATTAGACTTCCTATTATAATAGGGCCAGGTTTAAATTATAGAGGAGTTGCCGCAGGTATTTCAGAAATGGCGCTTGCCACTAAAACAAAATCTAAATGTATAATTGAAATACCTCCCTCATCACTTGATATAATTTATATTAAAGATGCTGCTAATTTATTTATTAAAATGATTAACTCCAAAACTAAATTAAAAAACATTTACAACTGCGCATCTATTAGAACTACTGCAATAAAATTAGCAGATAGTTTTAATAAAATTTCTAAGAAAAAAAATATAAAAATAAATAATATTGGCATGGGAGCCACATATCCAATTATGGATTATAATATGCTAAAAAAAGATATTAATTTTTCTATAAAGTATACTATTAATAAGTTAATAAAAGATTGGCTTATAGAAATTTAAGTTGAAGAAAAATGACAATCCACTTTACCTAATTCATAAAAATCCATAACTATATTATCACCTTCGGCCACCGTAATAGGTTTAATACACGTACCTGTTAAAATGGTCTGCCCTGAATAAAGTGTAATATTATAGCTATTTAATTCATTAATTAGCCAAGATAATGCTATAATTGGACCTTCTAAAACATTACTTCCTATACCGTAGCCTATAAGTTGATTATTTTTATAACATCCTACTTTAAAATTTTTTAAATTTATATGTTTCCAAAACTTAGTAGGGTTGTTTCCTAGAACATATTCTCCAGCACATGCATTATCTGCAATTAATAAATCCTTTCCTATTTTATCAAAATTTAAAAATCTAGAATCTGGAATTTCAATTGCTGGACATATATGTTCTATACAATCTAAAACTTCTTCATATGTATATGGTATATTTTTTTTAGGTATATCTTTATTTAATTTAAAGGAAAACTCAGCCTCTGCTACTTTCATTTGATTACTTATGAGTGAAACATTATCTCCTGATTTATATAAGCGTTCTTTAATTAACCTTCCCGCTATAGGGGAATTTACCCCTATATGCTCTTGCCCTTCAATACTTGTAGCAGCTATCTTCCATCCAAATAAATCATGTTTACTATATGCCTGATAATTAGACTGAAGTTTATATGCTTCTTCTGTATTTTTTGGGATAAATAAATTTTGTAGGTTTTTATGAATTAATTTATTATCCCAAGCATTTATGTAATCATTGTCTTTTAACATATTTATGTCCTATTATTATTTTTTAGAATTATTAGAACCTAATGAAATAGATCTAATATGATCAGAATCTTTTGGCTCAGCACCAACATTTTTAATAAGAGTATCTTTTCCTTCAATTACTGTATTTTGTAAAAAACCTAAACCCTCTACTTCTACTTTTACTATAGAACCAGGCTCCGATGGGCGGGAATTTGAAGGAGTTCCAGTCAAAATCAAATCTCCCTTATTAAAAGTAATAGATCTAGAAAGATCTGTTAATAAATATTCAGGGGACCATATCATATCATTTGTGTTAGATTCTTGCACCATTTCATTATTAACAAATGTTTTAATATTCTTATTTCTATAATCCCAACCCATTACTAAATCAGGTCCAATAGGGCCTAAAGTATCAGTCCCTTTTACTCTCACCATACTATTTTCATCAGTATCCCTAAAATCATGCAAACCAAAATCATTAGCTATAGTATATCCTAAAATATATTCATGTGCCTTTTCTAATTCTATATTTTTTGTTTTTTTACCTACTACTAATGCAATTTCACCTTCATAATTTAAAAATTTACACCCAGCAGGACGAACAACATCACCTAAATGACTATTAAGACATGATACAGGCTTAAGAAAATATGTTGGAGCTTCAGGCTGAACCCTTTTAAGCTCATTTAATCTACTTCTATAATTTAAATGCACACAAACTATAACTTTTGGATCTACTGGAGATAAAAAAGTATAATTAGATAATGAAATATGATTTTTATTTTCGAGATAAATACAATTCTTGCCAAACAACGTTTCTATTTTGTTATTTGAAATTATTCTTCTTAAAGTTTTCATTATAAATTTTTCCAAAATAAAATTACTATTATTATGCTAATATAATATATAAAACCTATACAGGTAAAAAAATTCTATTTATTATATTTCTATAAATTAAAATATAACTTAAAGGAAATTAAATGAAATTTTTAGTAATTTTACTTAGCTTAATATTATTTAATGCATGTTCTACTTATGAAAGAATAAAAGAAAATGCTAGTGATGCCTATGATTGGTCAAAAGAAACAGCAAAGGATACAGTTGATGGTGTTAAAGAAGTTATTTCGGAATAAAAAATAAGGAAAAAATATGAGTAGCCATGCAACTGGTGACGGAAACATACCAACAAGAGATGCAAAAAAAAAGGGATTAAAAAGAATCATGACTGTAGGTGGTGTTTATGGAACACGTAACTATACAGTTAAGGATCTTAGAGACCAAAAAGGTAATAATATATTAACTGAGACTGTTCCATTTTCTATTGAAGAGGCTACCGCTGCCGAAGAGGCTGGAATAGATACTATGAAAGTTAGGTTTGATCCTAAAAATCCTGATTTAGCAATAGCAATTAGAAAAGCTGCACCTAGTACATTTATGGCATTTTCTTGTCCATTAATTGCTGCGGCTACGAAAGATGAGGCTGTTAGAATTGGTTATAAAGCAATGGAAATTGGGGCTGATGCAGTGATGACACAATGGAGTCCAAGTTTTATTGAAGCCGCTACTGAAGCTGGCATTCCTGTCCAAGCGCATGCTGGTTTAGTTCCTAGAAGAAGCACCTGGACAGGTGGATTAAAAGCTGTTGGGAAATCATTAGAAGAAGCAATTTGGATTTATAATCAGATAAAAAAATTTGAAAATGCTGGTGCTTATGCGGTAGAGGTAGAAGTTATTCCTGAAGATCTATTAATAGAAATAAGTAAGAGAACAACTCTATTAACATCGTCGATAGGTGCAGGTAAAGGCGGAGATATACAATTTTTATTTGCAGATGATATACTAGGTAATAATGGACCTCCATATGTAAGACATTCTAAACAGTACCGTGATTTATATAAAATGAAACAAGATATGCAATTAGAAAGAGTGGCTGGTTTTAAAGAATTTATAGATGACGTTAAGAATGGAAATTTTCCAAAAAAAGAGCATGTTATACCTACGCCTGATGGGTTAATAGATGAATTTTTAAAAAAGATATAAATGATGGCAAAGATATTAAATACAAAAAAAATAAATTTTTTTAAGAATAACGGTTATCTATTTCCTATTAAGGTAATGGAAGAAAAAGAAGCTTTTTTATATAGAACAGCATTAGAAGACTATGAAAAATCTCAAGGTTCAGCTATATCCGGAATTGAAAAACATAAATCTCATTTATTATTTAGCTGGGTAAATGAAATTATCCATAACAAAAATATTTTAGACTCTGTTGAAGATATATTAGGTCCTAATATATTGTGTTGGAGTTCTAGTTTTTTTATAAAAGAAGCAAATGAAAATTCATTTGTGTCATGGCATCAAGATGCTCAATATTGGGGACTTGAGCCAGACGATGTACTAACAGCATGGGTTGCTATTTCAGATGCTTCTCTAGAAACAGGCCCCATGGAAGTAATTCCAAAAAGCCATAAATGGCAAAATTTAGAGCACAAAGAAACTTTTAATGAAAAAAATTTATTAACTCGGGGTCAAGAATTAAACATAAAAACTTCAGAATATAATACTATTGCTATGCCCTTAAAACCCGGAGAAATTTCTCTGCATCATGTTAAATTAGCTCACTCATCTAGAATAAACAAAACTAATGATAGAAGAATTGGCATTGCAATAAGATACACAACTCCTCAAGTCAAACAAACAAAGGCTGATAAAGAGAAAGATACAGCTTTATTAGTTAGGGGAGAAGATCAATTTATGAACTTTAATCATGAAATTTTACCAAACTTTAATATCAATAAAGAAACTATTCTTAATCATAAAATTACTTCAGCAAACCATCATAAAATTTTGATGAAGTAAGATTCTAACTAGATTTTATATATACATCTTTTCTTTTGTATACATCTTTTTGCAGAGCTAACCCTAAACCATTTCCTTCTGGAACAGTTATATGACCATTTTTAATTGGAGGAAGTTTGGTAACTAAATCTGAATACCATCCATAATAAAAGGCTCTAACCATCTCTTGAATATAGCAATTAGAATTAGACAAAGCTAAATGAGTACTTGCTGTTAATGTAACAGGACCAGTACAATCATGAAATGCAATGGGAATATGCCAAACTTCTGCCATAGAAGAGACTTTATTGGCCTCAGATAACCCTCCACCCCAAGAAATATCCATTATTATTTGAGACAAAGAATTTAATTCCAATAAAGACCTATAGTCTGATCTTCCTCCTCTAGTTTCTCCAACAGCTATTGGTGCTAAAGTAGCGTTACAAACTTCAGCTAAAGTTGATATATGATCCATGAAAACAGGATCTTCAATCCATAATGGGCTATAATTCTCTAACTCTCTACAGATATTAATAGCTTGAGGTTTATTCCACATAGAATGTAATTCAGCCATTATATCCATTTTATCTCCCAAAGCTTTTCTGATTTTATCAAATGGCTCCAGTGACTTTTTCATATCCTCTGAGGAAATATACTGCCCTTGGGACTTTTCTGCTGCAAAATCAAAAGGCCATATTTTCATAGCAGTTATCCCTGAATCTAGAAGAGAATATGCTAAATCTACTGGATTTTTTAAAAAACCTTCTAAATCTTCATAATTTCCATTATTATTTAATCCAAAATTTTTTGTACCTTGTGTTGGATGCTTTCTAATATAATGAGACCCTGCACAAGTATTG
>JAQWRB010000125.1 GCA_029243935.1 Alphaproteobacteria bacterium | reverse complement strand
TTATCAGTAACAGTCAATCCTTTTTTTACTAATCTACTATTTATATTAAATGTAAGTTTTCCAGGCTCTATAGCTAGAAGAGAATCACATATCGATGTATTGTTTATATTATTTTTTATAATTTTCTTAGATTTTAAAGATTGAGAATAATCTGAAAATTTTTGTGGTTCTACGCTATATAGGTCAGTTTTTTTATAATTTTTTTTAATGGCTATAGATATTCCTGCAATCAAACCTCCACCGCCAGTTGGAACTAATATTTTATCTGGTTTTAAATCAAAATTACGTATTTGTTTTATGATTTCTAAACCAATAGTACCTTGTCCTGCTATAATATACCTATCATCATAGGGAGGTATGATTAATAGATTATATTTTTTTGCTAAACTTCTTCCAATTTCTTCTCTATTTTCTGTTTTTCTATCATAAAATATAACTTTC
Source organism: Alphaproteobacteria bacterium (assembly GCA_029243935.1). Classification (GTDB taxonomy): domain Bacteria; phylum Pseudomonadota; class Alphaproteobacteria; order TMED109; family TMED109; genus TMED109. The sequence goes on along the minus strand of JAQWRB010000125.1, from coordinate 1,095 downwards.
GCACCTCTAGACTTTGTTCCTTCAATTTTTATTAATGGGGCATCTTTAGGCATAACTATTGTAGCTTTTACATTAAATATATTAGCAGCTTCAGCTACGCCCTGAGCATGATTTCCTGAGGACCAAGCAAGGATGCCCTCATGTCTATCTTTTGTTATAGAATGGAAAATTTTATTATATGCTCCTCTAATTTTAAAAGAACCAGTTCTTTGAATATTTTCGGCTTTATAAAAAATATTTGAGTCAAACTTTTTACTAAGATAAAAATCATGTATAAGCGGTGTTTCTAAGATGTTTCTAGATAAGATTTTACTGGCTTTTAAAATATCATTATATAAAGTCAGGCTATTTTTATGAATTAATATAATAAGTCCCCTATATTTTTTTTATTCTTAATTGAATTATCAATAATTATTTGTTGATATATAATAAAGTTTTCTATAACTCTTTGAACATAATTTCTTGTTTCTGTATATGGAATTGATTCAATCCACGTAATATAATTAACTTCTTTTTTTCTAGGGTCACCATTTTTTTTAAGCCATTTATTAACATTTGTAGGTCCAGCATTATAAGCTGCAATAGCTAATATTATTGACCCTTCATAATTATTTATTAATGAATATAGGTAATTTGAGCCAATAGTTAGGTTATAATTAGCATCTTTAAAAAGTTTATTTTTATCATATTTAATACCAATTTTCTTAGCAGTAATCTTTGCTGTATTTGGCATAACTTGAACTAAGCCTAAGGCACCCGAAGGGCTTTTAGCATTTACAAAAAACTCACTTTCTTGTTTTGCAATTGATATGAGTAATGCTGGGTTTACTGACGTATTTATATTATTTATTTCTAGATTATATGGAAATGGAAATAAACATTTTTGAAAATAACTATCTAGTCGAATAGCTTTCTTACAAGCTCTAAGATATAAGTCTATTCTATTTCCTTGTTTTAATATTTTTAAAATATGAAGTATATTCTTGTTACTTAGTTTTTGTTTAAACAAACTATTTAAAAATTTTAAACTAAATTTTTGTTCATCAGCCTTAATAATTAATTTAAGAGTATTGAATATAGCATTATTAATTTCTG
>JAQWRB010000079.1 GCA_029243935.1 Alphaproteobacteria bacterium | reverse complement strand
ACAGAAATACTCTAAACCTAATTTAAAAGCACCAACATCCGGAATAAGCTTAGTCAAAGCTAATGCTTGACTGATATCTATAGTATCCAAAGCTACTATTATTTTTTTTTAGAATCCATTAACAATATTTTCCTAGTTATTTTTTTTCTTGAAAAAAAGAGATAAAAACATGCCTAAAAGTATTCCTACAGTTAAAAAAACTATTGTTAAAAAAAACAGAGGAATTTCAATTTTGCTTTCCAAAGGCCAAATACCTAATGTAACAGTTTCTGGATTAGCAATTGAAAAAAATATTACTAAGAAGAAACAAAATATAAATAGCAATTTAGAAATAAGTTTCATAAACATAATTTTTACCTAAATTACATACTTAGGAATTAATTAAAATATTAAGTTCTTTTCCTGATTTAAAATATGGTAATAGCCTACTTCCTAGTTCAATCTTTTCACCCGTACGAGGGTTCCTTGCAATTCTAGGAGGTCTGTTTTTAATAGAAAAAGATCCAAAACCTCTCAGTTCAACTCTTTTGCCTGAAGTCAAGCCAGTAACTATTTCAGAAAAAAATAACTGAATTGCATTTTCCACTTCTTTATTTTCTAAATATGGGCATTGCTCTTTAATTAAATCTGTCAATTCGCTTCGCGTCATTTAATAACCTTGCATTAAAATTAATTCTTATACTAAATAATAAACACTCAATAATAACTTTGTCATTAAATATTATTTAAATAAAATTATTTTTTCGCTCCTGACTTCTTTGCTTTAGACTCAGGTTTTTTAGCTGCAGCTTTTGTTGTTTTCTTAGCTTTTGGCTTTTTTTCCTTTGTATTAGCTTTTTTTTCTAAAGCAGCACCTAAAATATCGCCTAAAGATGCCCCAGAATCTACCGATCCATAATCTTTCATAGCTTGCTTCTCTTCAGCTACTTGTAACGCTTTAATTGATAAATTAACTTCTCTAGATGTAGAATCTATAGAAATAATTCTTGCATCAACCTTTTCATCAATAGCAAATCTATCTATTCTCTGATCTGTTCTTTCTTTTGCTAACTCTGACTTTTTAACAAAACCATTCACACCTTCACTAATCTCAACACGCAGACCTTTTTCTGTAATATTTTTAATAACAGAAGTTACTATGTTACCTCTAACAAGATCTTTATTATTAGCCATTGGATCTTCAGAAAGTTGTTTAATACCTAAACTAACTCTTTCTTTTTCTATATCTATTTCTAATAATTTAGCTTTGATTAAATCACCTTTTTTATAATTATTAATAATATCCTCACCATTAGAGCCCCAATCTAAATCAGAAAGGTGAATTAAACCGTCCATTTCTCCAGGTAACCCGACAAATAATCCAAACTCTGTAATAGATTTAACTTCACCTTCAACTTCAGATCCAATTTTATAATTTGCTTGTAAATCTAACCAAGGATTAGGTTTGCATTGCTTCATACCTAAGCTAATTCTTCGTTTTGGTGAATCTATTTCTAAAATAATTACCTCTACTTCTTCTGAAGTTGAAACAATTTTTGCAGGCTGCATATTTTTTTTAGTCCAACTCATTTCTGAAACATGAACTAAACCCTCTATACCTGATTCTAACTCTACAAATGCTCCATAGTCCGTAATATTAGTAACCCTACCAGAAAACTTATCATTAACTTTATATTTACTCTGAGCTATTCCCCAAGGATCTTCCTCTAATTGTTTCATTCCTAAACTAATTCTTTGCGTTTCTGAGTTAAATTTTATGACCTGTACTTTAACTTTTTGACCAATAGACAAAGATTCTGATGGGTGACTTATTCTTTTCCATGAAATATCAGTGACATGTAATAACCCATCAACTTCTCCCAAATCTACAAAAGCACCATAATCAGTAATATTTTTAATAATGCCTTCTAATATTTGACCTTCTTCCATGGTCGAAACTAATTCAGCCTTTGCCTCTGCTCTTGATTCTTCTAATACTGATCTTCTAGAAACTACTATATTTCCTCTTCTTCTATCCATTTTTAAAATATGAAATAATTGCGTACTACCCACTAAATGATGAGAATCGCGCGTAGGCCTTACATCAACCTGACTTCCTGGAAGGAAAGCTATTGCTCCATCTAAATCTACTGAAAAACCACCTTTTACTCTTCCAAAAATTGTGCCATTTACTTTTTCTTTTGTTTCTGAAGCTTTTTCTAGTGTTTCCCAAGACTCTTCTCTTCTTGCCTTATCCCTTGATAAAACAGCCTCACCATTTCTATTTTCAACCTTTTCTAAGTAAACTTCTACTATATCGCCTACTTTTGGAGTTGAACTTTTTTCTTTACTAGTAAATTCTCTTATATTTATACGACCTTCTGCTTTATAGCCTACATCAATATTAATCATATCTTTATCAATAGATATTATTGTGCCTTTTACTACTTTACCTTCTACTTTATCATCTAATTCAATTTGTTTTGCAAAAAGATCAGCAAATGATTCTATTTGATTTGTTTCTTGTTTATTTACCATTATAAATTATACCCTTTAAACTTTCTTTGATGCATCCAATTAAAATTAATTGGGTTAAAATGCTTCCCACCTTAAAGCCATAAATACTTAAAATATCAATTTAAGCGCTCTTCAACATATCTTTTGGCCAATAAAAACGATTCATTAGCATCTAAATTAGTGGTGTCAAGTAAGATTGCATCTAGAGCCGCAACTAAAGGTGAATGCTTTCTTTGACTATCACGCACATCACGATCTCTTATATCTTTCTCAACACGGCGCTTTATAGTACTTTGTCCTAAGGAAATCAACTCTTTCCATCTTCTTTCTGCTCTTATACTTAAAGATGCAGTAACAAAAAACTTAATATCTGCTTCTGGTAGGACTATAGTTCCTATATCCCTTCCATCTAATATAACTCCTATTTTATCTCCATGCTTCTTATTAGAAAAATATTTTTGATATTCCAATAATATTTCTCTCAGTTCTTTATATCCCGAAATCATAGAGGCTAATTTACTTATCTCATCACTTTTTAAACTATTATTAAGAAAATCAAATTTGGAAAAATCATAATTTCTAATTACTTTTTTTATATCTTTAATATTTTCATAATTAATATCTGCTTTCTTAATTATTACTGCTGATGCTCGATAAAGCTTTCCTGTATCTAAATAAGCAAAGTTAAATTCTTTAGATAAAGACCTCGCTAACGTACCTTTACCAGAGGCCGCTGTGCCATCTATAGCAATAGTTATGTTTTTAAACATTTAATTAATCCTTAATCCTAATATCCATTCCTATTTCATTCATTTCTGAAATAAAAGTTGGGTAAGAAGTAGCTATTGATTTGCAACCTATAACTTTAATAGGCTTCAGGGAAACTGCTCCTAAAATAATAAAAGACATAGCAATTCTATGGTCAAAATTGCAATCTATTGTTACTCCTCCTGAAACTTCACGATTACCATAAATTATAATGTCATCCTTCTTATATTCAACTTTTATACCGCAACTGACTAAACCATTTATAATTGCCATAAATCTATCACTTTCTTTATGACGCAACTCTGCCAAACCACACAATCTAGTTGTACCTGAGGCAACCGCTGCAGCAATGGCTAATATAGGGTATTCATCTATCATCCTCGCAGAAAAAGAACTATCTAAATTAACACCTTTCAATTTAGAATATTTAACTACAATATTGGCTAAAGGTTCTTCATAATTATTAATAACCTTATTTTCCAAAGTTATTCTAGCTCCCATTAAATTTAAGGCTTCTAATATGCCTGATCTAAAATAATTTATACCTACATTTAATACTTTAATAGATGACCCAGGAATTATCGTAGCAGCAACTAAAGCAAATGCTGCAGAAGAAATATCTCCAGGAACAGTTAAATTACGACTTTTTAAAGTTACCCCTCCTGTAATACTAATGACATTTTTTCCTAACTTTTTTGTATTATATTTAATATCTGCTCCATAATATTTTAATAAATTTTCTGAATGATTACGTGAAGAATAAGGCTCAATTATTTCTGTAGTACCTCTCGCATTCAGCCCTGCTAATAAAATAGTAGTCTTAACCTGAGCAGATGAAATTGGCGAAGTATATTTTATTGGCAAAATATCACTTGAACCTTTTATTATTAAAGGTAGCTTATTATTAATAGAATCGAAATATATGCCCATTTTTTTAAGTGGTTTTATTACTCTATCCATAGGTCTGCTACTTAAGGATGTGTCTCCACTAAACGTAGCGAATATTTTACTTCCTCCTATAGCTCCCAATAGTATCCTAGCTAAAGTCCCACTATTTCCACAATCAATATATTGATTAGGAGTACTAAAACCATTTAAGCCCACGCCTATAACATAATATACATTATTTTTATTAATGATTTTTACACCTAAAGCTTTTAAAGCTTTAACCATATTTAACACATCTGCAGAATCTAACATATTAGAAATAGCGCTTTTTCCTAAAGCTAAAGAAGAGAATAATAACGCTCTATGAGATATGGACTTATCTGGAGGTGGTGTAATTATTCCTGTTAAGTCTTTTGCTTTAAAAGAGCTCAGGTTATTTTTAATATTATTCTTTTTAATCATATTTATTTACTTTAATGTAAATTATAATTACAAACTAAAAATTGAACTTACAATTCTTTTTGACATCTATATAATTAAATGGCAAATGCATTCTGAATTTAAGGATAACTTAGTGGAGTAATTTAATGGCTAAAGCTGAATTAGGTAACAAACACCTGTGTAATTCCTGTAACACAAAATTTTATGACTTACAAAAAGAAGTTCCAATATGTCCTAAATGTGGGGAAGAAATTATTATTAGAATTAAACCAAGGTTAGGTAGGCCACCATTGAATAAAAAACCTAATCCTGAGACCCCGAAGATAAAAGAAGTTATTAAAGCCCCAGAATTAGAAGATGAGGGCGATTTAGATAATGAAATAGAAGATTTAGTATCGCTTGAAGATCTAGATGAAGATCTCATTTCTAATAATAATGAAATAGATATTGAAGAAGAAGATGGTGATGATTCAGATAATTTATCAGAAATAACAGATCTAGATGTTCATAATAAAGATAAAGATAGTGATGTTTAGTATAATAAGAATATAAAATAATAAGGGGCCGTAGCTCAGTTGGGAGAGCGCATGGCTGGCAGTCATGAGGTCAGGGGTTCGACCCCCCTCGGCTCCACCAAGTATGGTATATCCTTGTATAGCCATGCGTAAGGTGCATACCTCTTTTACTTTAAAGTAAGTCTTAATTACCTGATTTATATACTATTATAGATGCAGCTATGATAATATAAGCCAAATTAATTTAGGAATATTTTATGAAACTTAAGAAACTTACAGTCATTTTTATATCTATTATTGTAATATCTTTTACATTAATAGCTGGATTAGAATGGTGGAATACTAATAAAAGTATAGTGTCAACAGACAATGCCTATGTAAGAGCTTCCATTACTACCATTGCTTCAAGAGTTTCAAGTTATGTTCAAGAAGTTCCTGCTTTAACGAATTCAATTGTAAAAAAAAATGACCTGTTGGCAATTCTAGATTCAGAACCTTATGAAAATAAGGTTGACGCATTAAAAGCCTCAGTAGAAGCTGCAAAAGCAAATATAGAAGCAGCAAAAGCTAGAATTCTTACTACTAACTCTTCATTAAATAATATAGATGCCAAAATGAAGCTTGTTAAAAGTGAAATTAAGATTTTTAACTCTAATGCAAAAGCCTATTTTAGTGAGCTACAACTATCTAATCAAAACTTAAAAAGAATAGAAAAATTATTCGAAAAAAAATCCGTATCTAAAGCAAAATTAGAGGAAGCTAATGCGAAAGTTCAAACAACTTCTCATGAATTAGATTCTGCTAAAGCAAAAACCACTTCTATAAAATATAAATTGGAAGTATTATCTACGGAAAAAGAAAAAATAGATTCTCTTAAAAGTGAATTAACCGCATATCTAAAAAAATCAGAAGCTGATTTGCATAAGTCAGAAGCAGAATTAAAAATGGCAACTGTAGACTTAAAATCAACTAAAATTTATGCGCCTATTGATGGAGTGATTGCTAATCGTATTGCTGAACCAGGTATTTATGTTGAAGATGGTTGGCCTTTAATGGCAATAGTTCCAATTCATGATATTTGGATAATCGCTAATTATAAAGAAACACAAGTAGAAAATATAAAAGTTGGCCAAAAAGTAAAATTACATTTTGATGCTTTCCCCAATAATATAATTATAGGAAATGTACATTCTATAGCTCCTGCATCCTCAGCCTCTTTTAGTTTACTACCCCCTCAGAATGCGTCTGGCAATTTTGTAAAGGTTGTACAAAGAGTTCCTGTTAAGATAACTTTTAAAACTCCAAAAAATATGGTTGGCAGAATTGTTCCTGGTCTTTCAGTTTATGTTTCCATTGAAACCAAATAATAGGCACTAAAAGCTTAAAATATAATTAGTTTAATTACTTTATTCAGTTAATATTTATATTGATATTCTTAAATTTTAATAGGGAATAAATAAATTTTTTCCATTTCAAAAAATAATAAGAATAAAATTGCTTTCTGGCTCATGTCTCTCGGCATGTTTTTTAATCTAATTAGCGTCCAAAATATTGGTGCAGCTTATAGACATATACAAGGAGGGCTGGGTGCAGCACCAGACCAAGTAAGCTGGGTAGTAACTTCTTTCTTAATAGCAGAAGTAATTATGCTTCCATTATCTGGTTGGTTAACTAGGGCAATGTCTACTAAAAGATTCTTTTTTATGTGCTCTATAGGATTTACTTTAGCATCTATCCTTTGTGGATTTGCATGGTCAATTGAATCCATGATATTTTTTAGAGTGTTTCAAGGGTTTTTTGGAGGTGGAATGATGCCCGCAATGTTCTCCACACTTTTTACAATATTCCCTAAAAAAGAACAACAATTTGTTGCAATACTGGTTGGAGTAATTGCTACCTCTGCATCAGCATTAGGTCCTCATATGGGTGGTTGGATAAGTGATGAGATAGGTTGGAGATTTGTATTTTTGGTAAATGCACCTTTCTCACTTATAATAGGTATTGCTGTATTAAAACTCGCTGATTTTGATAAAAAAGAATATTTATGGAATAAAATAGATTTTATAGGAATTATATTAGCTGCTTTATTTTTAGGTACAGGTTTAGCTGTATTAGAAGAAGGTAGAAGAGAATATTGGTTTGAATCAAACTTAATTTGCACTTTATCTATAATTTGCTTGTGTAGTTTTTTTCTTTTTATCTTAAGGGAATTAAAGACTAAAAACCCTATAGTTGATCTAAGAATATTTGCTAATAGAAACTTCTTAATATGTACTATCTTAGTATTTGTTTGGGGGATTATAATATTTGCAACTCAATATATTTTACCTGTATTTATAGCAAGAACCAGAGCGCTAGACGGCACAACGATAGCGTCTATGGTATATATTATGGGTGCTGCACAGGTGGCTTCTGGTTTTCTTGCTTTATTACTTTTTAAAATAATTAATAGACGTACAGTAGCTTTTATCGGCTTTGTTATGTTAGCTATTGGTACATGGCTCCAAGGTTTTATGATTTCAGAGATAGGTTTAAACGAAATTATATGGCCACAAATTATTAGGGGATTATCAGCACAGTTATGCTTTCTGCCACTTGTGCTTTTATCAATAGGCTATTTATCTCCTGATAAAATTAAAGATGGAAGCGGTCTATATTCTTTAATGAATAGATTAGGTGCAGCTATAGGAATTGCTGCCTCTAATACTCTTTTTGAACTTAAAATAACTGAAAATTACCTTGAAATAAGTAATTTAACTTCAAAAGCATTAAACCATTCACAATTATTTTTACTAAAATTAAACAACTTAATTCCTAAATATTTAAGTAATTCTCCAGAAAAACTAAAAATAGTTTCGGAAATACTTTATAAAATAGGTATTGAAGAAGCAAGCGCTATGGCATTTAATCAAATCATGCTAATTATGGGTATTATGGCTCTTATAGTTTCGCCACTTATATTCTTAGTTAAAGGTTTAAAAAAAGAATAAAAAAAAACCGGCTTGTTAAAAACCGGTTTTTATAAAAATAAATTTAATTTAAAATTTAGATTTCTGCACAAGCGTAACAATTAATTTCTAGACCAACTGCTACTTCAAGAACTACTGGTGATTTCCACATTGTATTTTTCCCTTAATTAATTAATATATGATAAAAATATACATGAAATTTACAACTTTAAAACCTATAGTACAAATTGGTATATCCTATAATAAAATTTAAAGACTTAAAGATTCAAGTATAGGTGGAACTTTATGAATTTTTGGTAATTTCATATTTTTTCCACTATCACTTAAAGCTTCAATAAAAGATTTATATGGCTCAACTCTTATATATTGTGACGGAATTAAAGACACAATTTTTCTAACTGGTAGATTAGTCCTATATAAATTTACGTCAAAATCTAAGTTGCCGCTTAATCTAGCGGCCAAAGCAGGTATTACTGCCACACCTCTTCCTGATTGAACCATAGAAAGGGCAACCTCATAAGTCCTTGTTTTTGCAAAAACTTTTGAATTTGGTAAAACACTGGTAAACCATTCCTCTATTCTTTTTTTATGCTGATTTCCAAACTCAAATTGAATAATATTGCTTAAAGCTTTCCTTATAGGGGAGCTTTTTAAATCTTCTAAACTCTTTATATTTTCTAGAGAAACAGATTTAGGAACTGCTAATACATAAGGATCTTCAAATAAATTAGTTTTACTAAATGATAGTATACTTTTAGCAATAGAATCTTCAGCTAAAACTGCTACCGATAGTTGTCTACCATACAATAACTCGATAGCTTCTTTAGGAGCTATTTCCATTATATCTAATTCTATTTCAGGAAATTTTTCTGATAACTTTTCCGACGCCGCAGGAAGTAAATTTCTAGCAACCGAAGATAATAAACCTATAGAAATTAGACCTTTTTGTCCGCTTCCAAATTGCCTCAATCCTACCATAGTTTCCTCTATACTTGACAACATAATTTCTGATCTTCTTTGCAGAAACAATCCTGCCTCCGTTAAACTCATCTGAGACCTACCCCTTTTAAATAATAATGATCCAACTTCATCTTCTAACTTAGATATTTGCTGAGACAATGAAGGCTGAGCTAGCCCAAGTATTTTACTTGCTTTAGTAAAAGATGAGGCCTGAGCCACAGTCCAAAATATTTTTAACTGATGAAGTGTGATTCCAATAGGTTCTTTTTTCATTTTATATGCCTTAATTAAGAAAAAAAAATAATGACTTAAAGTAAAAATAATAATAACTATAAATAAAAAAATTACAATTACAGAAATTATACCACTAAATAATTAAAAAGGATCATCTAAGTGAAAAAAAATAAATTAGGTAAAACAGACATAATGGTATCTGAAATATGCCTTGGAAGTATGACATGGGGGCAACAGAATAGTGAACAAGAAGCTCATGAACAATTAAGCTTTGCCATAGAAAAAGGAATAAACTTTATAGATACAGCTGAAATGTATGCCGTACCTCCTAAAAAAGAAACTTATGGTCTTACTGAAACGTATATTGGTACTTGGTTATTAAATCAAGATCGTTCTAAAATTATTTTAGCCACAAAATTAGCAGGGAGAACATCTAACATGCCCTCAGGCCCTCCTGGTTTAGACTGGATCAGAAATGGACCAAGACTAAATAAAAATCATATCTTTGAAGCGCTACATGGGAGTCTTAAACGTTTAAATACTGATTATATTGATGTATATCAGCTTCACTGGCCAGAAAGAAATGTTAATAATTTTGGGCAACTTGGTTATAAACACTCTCCAAGAGAAGATGATATAAAGATAGAAGTTACTTTAGAAGCACTTTCTGAAGCTGTAAATAAAGGCTTAATTAGACATATAGGTCTATCTAATGAATCTCCTTGGGGTGTAATGAAATTTTTATCTGCAGCAGAAAAATTTAACCTACCCAGAATAGTAACAATTCAAAACCCATATAGTCTTTTAAACAGATCTTTTGAAGTAGGTTTATCTGAAATTTCAATTAATGAAGACGTAGGTTTATTACCTTATTCTCCTTTAGCGGGCGGTGTTTTAACTGGTAAATATTTAAATGGTAATAAACCGGAAAACGCTAGAATGACATTATTCGAAAGAATGGGTACAAGGTATTCCAGCAAACATGCAGAAAATGCAGTCTTAGAATACCAAAAAATAGCTCAAAAACATAATTTAAATTTAACACAAATGTCTATAAATTTTGTTACGAAACAAAATTTTGTTACATCTAATATAATTGGTGCTACTTCACTTAAACAATTAGAAGAGAATATTGATTCTGTTAACTGTAATTTAAGTGAAGAAGTTATGAAAGAAATAAATAAAGTACATCAAATTTTTACTTATCCATGCCCGTAACCATTTAAACTATTTTTGTTTATATACATCAGATAGATGAGAAACTGCCATTTTTTCCTCTATGGGCTCATCTCTAATACCCTTGAATTCTGCAAGTTTACCTCTTCTATTTACTCCCCATTTATATTGATCCGGCCACATTTCAAATTCAGGATCAGCTTCTAAAGCTTGTGCCGCGTGTAAAGACCAAAAAGGATTATACATTAGCTCTCTTCCTATAGCGATTAAATCAGCCTTATCATTTTTTAAGACTTGCTCTGCTTGATGAGGATCAACAATAACTCCCACTGCCATAGTTTTCATACCAGATCCTTTTTTTACTTTTTCTGCAAATGGTACTTGAAAACCTGGCCCCCTATCCATATTTGTTTTCATTGGTTTTCCAGATTTATTGACACGAAATAAAGGTGCTCCAGAAATACCTCCTGCAGAACAATCAATAACATCCACACCCTGCTCACCTAATTTTTCAGACAGAATTACAGAATCTTCTATTTCCCAACCATTTTCTATACCATCAACTGCTGATATTCTGCAAAATAATGGCATATCTTCTGGAATTACAGAACGAACTGCATCAACAACTTCAAGTAAAAGACGCATACGTCCATGAATATCTCCTCCATAACTATCATTTCTTTTATTAGCTAAAGGAGATAAAAAACTATGCATTAAATAACCATGCGCAGAATGAATTTCTATTACTTTAAAACCAGCTTTAACCGCTCTTTTTGCCGCATCCGAAAATGCTTTTATAATCTCTTTTATATCATTTTCATCCATAGCTTTTGGAACAACCCAACCCTCAGCTACGGGAATATCAGAAGGAGCTATTATATCCCACGGAGGATTGCCAGCTTTAATATCCGCGTCATCAAGAGGTGTACCTCCATTCCATGGAGTCTTAGTTCCTGCTTTTCTTCCAGCATGAGCTAATTGCATCCCAGGAACACAACCCATTTTTTTTATAAAAGATGTGATAGGAATTAAAGCTTCGGCTTGCTCATCAGTCCATATCCCTAAACATCCTGGAGTGATTCTTCCCCTTGCTTCTACCGCAGTAGCTTCAGCAAAAATTAAACCTGTTTTCCCTCGAGCAAAGGTACTCAAATGAGCAAATTGCCAATCAGTAGCTACCCCATCATTAGCTGAATACATACATAATGGAGACAAAACAATCCTATTAGGAATTGTTACACCACGTATTTTAAGTGGGCTAAAAAGTTTTGTATTTGTTTGCATAATTCTCTCCAAAAAATAAAAATATACTATACATTATATTTACCTTTTTAAAAATAAAAAAATAGGTTACATTTTAATGTGCTTCATCCCAATTATTTCCAATTCCAGCTTCTACCTCCAATGGCACTGTCATATTAAATGCAGGATTAGGAGCATCTACCATTATTGCTTTAATTAAAGGAATTAAAATATCTACTTCTTTAGAAGAACATTCAAATATAAGTTCATCATGAACTTGAAGAATGAGCCTAGCATCTATATTTTTAGCCTTTAATATATTAGGTATATTTTTCATAGACCTTTTTATTATATCTGCAGCAGCTCCTTGCAAAGGAGCATTTATTGCTTGTCTCTCTGCTCCCGCTCTTCTCATTGGGTTCTTATCATTAATACTTGGTATATAACACCTACGTCCAAAAACAGTTTCAACATATCCATTTTGTCTAGCAAAATTCTGAGTATCTTCCATATATTTTTTTATGCCAGGATATTGAGAAAAATAAGATTCTATATATGTCTTAGCTTCAGTTCTAGAAATATTTAATTGTTTGGCTAAACCAAATGCACTCTGCCCATATATTATTCCAAAATTTATAGCTTTAGCATTTCTTCTCATATCATTCGTAACTTCTTCTGACTTTATGCCAAAAACTTGAGAAGCAGTTAATTTATGAACATCAATACCATTTTTAAAAGCTTCTATTAAAGGATCTATCTTAGCTACTTCGGCTAATAAACGTAATTCTATCTGGGAGTAATCAAAAGCAATTAATTTCTTGCCTTCTTCAGATATAAAAGCTTTTCTTATAGCGCGGCCATCTTCAGATTTAATTGGTATATTTTGTAAATTAGGATTACTAGAAGAAAACCTTCCTGTCATAGCACCTGTCATTTGAAAATGTGTGTGTACTCTATTAGTAGAAGGATTGATCTGCTCCACTAAAGCATCTGAATAAGTACTCTTCAGTTTTTGCAAACCTCTCCAATTTAATATTAATTTACATATCTCGTTTCCCTCTTGACCTAGTTTTTCAAGAACGTCAGCTGAAGTAGAATAAAGACCAGATTTACCTTTCTTCCCTCCTTTTAAACCAAGCTTATTATATAATATTTCTCCTAATTGTTTAGGAGAAGCTATATTAAAATTTTCTTCTGCCAAAAGAAATATATCTTTTTGAATAGGAATCATTTTCTGTAAAAAGATTGAGCTCAAATTTTTAAGATAAGAGGAGTTTATTCCTACTCCATTTCTTTCCATATTAGAAATAACATATGGCAGAGGACGTTCTATAGATTCATAAAGTGTGATCATTCTTTCATTAATTAATCGTTTTTTAAAATATATATATAAACGCAAAGTAATATCTGCATCCTGCGCTCCATATACTAATGCTTTATCCATAGAAACATAATCAAAAGTTACTTGGTCCTTGCCTTTTCCCGTAACCTCAGAAAAACTAATAGTTGTTATATTTAAATGCGTTTTGGCAAGTGCATCCATTCCATGACCAATATGTTTGCCTGCGTCTAGAACAAATGACATGAGCATTGTATCATGAATAGGATAAATACTAATATTCCCAGCATTTTTTAATACAGTCATATCATATTTAATATTTTGTCCTATTTTAATAATACTGAGGTCTTCTAAAATAGGCTTTAAAATAGATAATGCTTTTTTCATATCCATTTGTTTAATTTCTTCTGCTATTAAACCTCCTTCTTTAGATTTATGAGCAAGAGGAATATAAACAGCATTACCAGGTTCATAAGATAAAGAAATCCCTACTAACTTTGCTGAAACAGAATCAATTGAGGTGGTTTCAGTATCAACTGCTACCATTCCCTTTAAGTAGATACCTTGAATCCAATTAATTAAATCTTTTTCTTCTGTAATTAGCTTGTAATTAATCTCTATATCTAGTTCATTTATTATTTCTTCTTTATCTTGCGGTAATGCTACATACGCACTTTTACTTTCAATAAAGCCATCTTCATTAGGTAGCCTTCCAATTAAACTATTAAAACCTTGTTCTAATAAAAATGTTTTTAGTTTATTAAGGTCAATATCCTGCCTCTTAAAATTTTTAAAATTTTCTATTTCTTTTACGTCTTCAGATAAGGTAACTAACTTCATACTAATTCTTGCTAAATCAGCAAAATTGACTAAATTTTCTTTTCTTTTAGGCTGTTTAATTTCATGTGCCCGCGTTAGTAATGATTCTAAATCACCATAATAATTAATTAATTCTGCTGCTGTCTTGATACCTATGCCTGGAACTCCAGGTATATTATCAGTACTATCCCCTGCTAAAGCTTGTACATCTATTACCCTATCAGGATAAACACCAAATTTTTTAAAAACTTCTTCTTTACCAATATTCATCATCTTCATTGGATCTATCATTTTGACATTATCTTTTACTAGCTGCATGAGATCTTTATCAGAAGAAATTATGTCAACTTCCCAACCTTCCTTATTCGCTAGGCTTGCATAAGTAGCAATAATATCATCCGCTTCATATCCAGCTAATTCTACATATGGAATATTAAATGCTTTAGTAGCCTCTCTTATTAAAGAAAACTGTGGAATTAAATCTTCAGGTGCCTCAGATCTATTAGCTTTATATTCAGAATATATTTCATTTCTAAATGTTTTAGAGGCTGTATCAAATATCACAGCTAAAGAGTCTGTTTTTGTATCTGCTATTAAACGCCATATCATATTGCAATATCCCATAACAGCATTTATAGGAGTTCCATCTTTTCTAGTTAATGGAGGTAATGCGTAATAAGCCCTAAAAATAAACCCAGACCCATCAACTAAAGTCAATGACCTTTTTGGCTCAGCGTTTTTATCTTTAATATCCATAAAATTATATCCTATTTTATTTTATTATCACCTAATTATAGAACTTTCTATAGTTCTTTATTAAAATTAACTTGCTAAACAAAACTAAATATTGTTATCAGCTGAGAATGTTATTTTTTAATAAAATTTCAAACAAATTTTCTTTAGTATATTTTTCTATATTTATGGTAATTGGGATCAATGCTCCTTTTTTTCCTCTTTGGCTATCATCAAAAGGTTTTGAAGAACGTTATATTGCATTTATATTATCTTCTGCTGTTTTAACTAAACTTGTTGCTAATCCTTTTTTTGCTGGTTTAGGAGATAAATATGGCAATAGAAAAATACCTATGCTTTATTTATCATTTTTAGCATTTTTAATATTATTCTCCTTAAACTTTTTTAATGCATTCTATTCTATAGCAATTATCTCTATCTTTAGCTGGGCATTATTTGCCCCTTTAATGCCCTTAACTGAAAGCATAACGACTACTGCTCTTAAAAAATATAAATTTGATTATGGCAAAACTAGATTATGGGGCTCTGTTGCTTTCATCATAGCAGCTTTTTTTGGAGGATTAATTATTGAAGCGAATGGGTTAAAATATGTCCCTATATTATTGTCTTTTGGAGCATTATTAGTTTTTATTTCAATATGCTTTATGCCAACTATAAAATCTTTACCAGCAAGACATAAAATAACCACATATTCATTATTAAGTAATAGAAACTTTTTTCCCTTTTTACTAGCTTGTGGTGCAATACAAAGCAGTCACGGACTATACTATGGTTTTTCAACAATTTATTGGAAAAGTATTGGCTTATCCGAAACTATAATTGGTTCGTTATGGGCGGAAGGTGTTGTTTTTGAAATAATTCTTTTGTCTTATTTTTATAAGTTTAGAAACCATACCTCATCAAAAAACTTCCTAATTTTAGCAGGTATTATAGCAACTATTAGATGGGCTTTAATGGTGTATGCAGACAATGTTATTTTTCTTGCAATAATACAAATTCTTCATGCTTTTACATTTGGGCTTACTCACCTAGCTGCAATATATTTTATATCTGAAGTTATGCCTGCTAGAGCACAAGCTAAGAGCCAGGCTTTATATTCTGCAATATCTATGGGCGCTTGTTTAGCAATATCAATTGCTGTTTCAGGTGATATTTATAATTTATATTACGAAAAGTCTTTTTTCTTCTCTTCTTTAATTGCTTTAATAGGAGTGATAATATCTTTATTTTTTATAAAGACTAAGAAGATTTAGTAAATACATTTCCGCAATAAGGACAACTAATTGATTTTTCTTTTTCACCTATACTTAAATATACTTTAGGATGACCATCTCCATCTCCATCTTCACCACCTGCACAAAATATTTTTTCTAGCTTTATCGATTTCTTCTTATTTATTTTTTTATTTTTTTCCATAATTAAACCTTCTACTATTATACATTGAATTAACTGTATGAAAATGTTACCGACACTTATGTCAAATAATTATAAACTATAAAAGAATAAAATTCATGACTAATATTAATCAAAATTTTGCTATTGAAATATCTAATTTAAAAAAAATTTATGATTATAAAAAACCAAATGCATTTGAAGCTCTTAAAGGCATTAATTTGAATATTCCGAAAAAATCTATATTTGGATTATTAGGGTCTAACGGAGCAGGAAAATCAACTTTAATTAACATCATTGCTGGGCTCGTTATAAAGACTGAGGGCAATGTTAAAGTTTGGGGCAATAATATAGATATAAATGAGAGAAATGCTAAATTATCTATAGGTGTTGTTCCACAAGAACTTATTCTAGATCCTTTTTTTACTCCTAGAGAAACCTTAGAATATCAAAGTGGTTATTATGGAGTACCTAAAAGCGAAAACTGTGTTGAAGAAATATTAGAAACAGTTGGATTAACAGATAAAGCAGATGCTTATGCTAGAAGTCTCTCTGGCGGAATGCGTAGAAGATTAATGATAGGGAAAGCTATGGTGCATAGACCTCCTATTTTAATTTTAGATGAACCTACGGCTGGCGTTGATGTTGGTCTTAGACAATCATTATGGAAAGAAATAAGAAAACTGAACGATGCTGGTGTAACTATTATTTTAACTACACATTACCTGGAAGAGGCTGAAGCAATGTGTGACAGTTTAGCTATAGTAAATAAAGGACAAATTGTGGCTGAAGGACAGACATCTAAAATGTTAAGTAAATTAGATAAAAAAGAATTAATAATATTATTAGAAAATGATGATGCAGAGAAAATCAAATTGGATGGAATTAATATAACTTTAATGAATAAAAGTTTATTAAAAGTTTCTTTTAAACCAAGTGAAATTAATGAGGGTGAAATAATTGAAAAAATATATAAGAGTGGGGCCAAAATTAAAACTATAAATTCAAAAGAGCCTGATCTAGAAGAACTGTTTTTAGAATTAACCAATGATATTTAATCATGCTATCTAACTTCATATTTATAATATCTAGCGTTTTATTAAATGCTTTTGCTCAAATTTTATTAAAAGCTGGTATGAAACAATTTGGAAATATAGACCTCAAAAATAATATTATGAACACCTGTATTTCTATAGCTTTTAACCCATATATTATATCAGGTTTTATTGCATATGGAGTATCCATTCTATTATGGCTATGGGTTCTATCTAAAGTAGATGTAAGTCTTGCTTATCCTTTTCAAGCTTTAGGCTATATTGTTGTTACAATTTTAGCATGGATAATTTTTCAAGAAAATATAAACTATATAAGAATTATAGCTCTAATATTTATTACTATTGGTTTAATTATTTTAGCATTCTCTGCGAGAATCAATTAATTATGTCTCGATGGGTTTTAATTGGAGGCGCAGGTTTAACCGGCCTTAAAATTGCAGAAGAACTAATAGAGATGAACATATCTAAGTCTAATATTATAATAGCAGATTTAAAAAATTCTCTTAGTAAGATCAATTTGCAAGTAGCATTAATAGAATGTGATATATCAAAAAATATAATACCAAAATTTAAAAAAGATGACGTAATTATACATTTAGCAGCAAGACAATATCATACAAAAATTCCCAAAAGAAATCAGTTAGCTTGGTTTAGAGAAGTTAATGTAGTAGGAACTAAAAATATTATAAACCAATGCATAAAATTCAATGTCAAAGGTTTGATATATTTTTCTACTGATATGGTATACGGAATTCCAAATTATATACCATTAAACTCTGCTCATCCTAAAACCCCAATAGGACCCTATGGAAAGAGTAAATTAGAGGCAGAAATGATATGTATTGAATCTAGAAAGAGAGGTTTACCTATTACTATTCTTCGCCCAAGACTCATAATGGGTAAAGGAAGACTTGGTATTATGGAAAAATTATTTAAAGCCATATCTTTAAATAGACCTGTTCCTCTTATAGGTAGAGGTAATAATTGTTATCAAATGGTTTCTGTAGAAGATTGTAGTAAAGCTGCAATTCTTTCAGTTAAACATAATTTTCCAAATTGCGAATTAAATTTGGGTTCAGAGGTTGGACCTAATATAAAAAAGCTATTAAATTTTTTAATTCATACTGTCAATTCTAAATCTATACTCATTCCATTACCGGCCTTTCCCTTAAAAATAATACTTACTATTCTAGAAAAAATGGGTTTACCAATATTACACAAGGAGCAATATAAAATTGCTGATAAAAATTATATCGTTGATATTTCAGATACATATTCTAAAATTAGATGGAAACCAAAACAATCTGATACAGACATGATTGTGGAGGCATATAAACATTGGAAAAATATTCAATAATATGATGAAATATTTATTAAACTTAATATTATTACTTTTCATTATATTATGTTTTGGCCTTCCTTTAGCTAATTGGGGTGCATTTGTTACCATTTTGGTTGCAATATATGCAATATTTTTAAAAAAAATTAATACTAAGCCTATATTATGGTTTTTTGCAGGTTTGCTAATAATTAGTCTTTTCCTTATAAAAAATCAATTAAGCAAGCCTCTTATAGAAATGGGAGAGCAAATTTATTCTCCCAACGATACTTATTTAGAAGAACAATTACCAATTTATATTACCAATAAGGCAAAAAATGAATGGGCTAAATTAAATCAATCTTTTGAATCTTATCCTGCTAATACGATAGAAAATAAAAATCCTTGGGCATTTTCTGCAGATGCTTTCTTTTATAAACCCCAAATGTCTAGAACCATAAAATCTTTAAATTTTAAAAATAGATATGATTTAAGAGTTGGTGCTTTGAACAATGCAAAATATAATTATTTTGGAAGCGAACTTGGTTCTTCAGGAGCTTATTATCCTTTAATTTTTTCATTTATACTACCTGATAGTATGATATCAGATGAACTTTGTTGGATTGGTAAATTATATATTGAAAAAAATAATCAATGGAAAGAATACTTTAATCAAAATAAAAAATGTATAATTTTAGATAAAAAGTATTGGAAAGAAAGCAAGAACTTAAATATTTACGCTTTTGATTTTAATAAAAACATTCCACTTAGCATTTCTTCTAAAAACCATAGATCAATATTATTGTATATATTGTCAATACTATATGCAGTAATAATATTATTACTGCTTACTAAATTAGATTGGGGCGACCTAACATTAGTATCACTATCTGTAATGTGCATCTTATTATACATGGCAGATCAATATTATAGAGGTGGACATCCTTCTAGTTTTTCAGGACTACCTTATATGGGAAGAGGCAATGATGGCCTAACACACTATTCCTATGCACGCACAATGGTCGAAGCGCTTTATCATAACAATATAATAGAGTGGCTTAGAGGAAACGAAAATATATTTTATATGATGCCAGGAATGAGATATCTACTAGGCATTACTATGCCATTTTTTGGAGAAAGTATTTTTGGATTATTACTAATTATTTCTCTTACACCACTAACAATCAGAACTTTATTGCAAAAGACCTTTAATAAAAAGTGGCAAATAATAATGATGGCCTGCTTTTTTATAATACCTATATTTGAAGCCTTTGGGTTTTATCAAATTTATCTTGCCAAATATACCATAGAAGGTTTTGGAGCAGGAATAGCAATTACGGCTTTTATTGCTACCTTTGCTTTAATATGGAAAAAAGAAGATACTATTTATAATAATTCAGATTTATTTAAAGCTGGTTTTTTATTAGCTTTAGCTATTTCTTTAAGGCCTAATTTTTTACCTTCTATAGCTATATTATTAATAGGCTTATCTTTATATTTTATTTACAAAAAAAGTATGTGTAAAATTTTACCATTAAGTTTAGGTTTTAGTCCTGTCCTCTTAATTACTTATCATAATTATTTTTTTGGTAATATTTTTGTTCCTATTACAAACTCTGCAACTATTGGCAACAATATGAGAAATAACCCTGAAAAATGGTACAATTGTTTAAGCTCTTTCTCTGATTCCTGCAACCAAGTGGCTAACCACATTAGTATTTGGGTATCTTATACTGAACCTTGGTATATAATTATATTATTATGTTTATTATTTATTATCTTAAATAAAAAAATGAATTTCATAGATAAATTATTAGCAATATCTCTAATATCTGGACATTTTGTATTTCTATTTTATGAAGGTGTAGCAAGATATAGTCATGGCATTTGGCTAACTTCTTTTGTCTTATGTTTACCTATATTAAAAAATCAATTAAAAGTTTTTTCTAAAAAGCATTTAAAGAAAGATGTATTTTAAAATGAATAAAAAAATACAAGAAATAATTCAAAATCTCATCATTGCTCTTACTGTAAGTTTTGCTGCCTTAAGTTTAGGAGCTGCTTTTGGTGTGCTTTCTGGGAGAAGTAATGGTGCATTAATAGGAATGCTGTCTGCAGGATTAATTGCATTAGTAACAAGCCTATTCGGAGGAACTCGTTTACAATGTTCTGGTCCTACTGGGCCTATGACAGCAATGATTACACCAGTAATTCAAGCAGCTAGTGTTGGAATTATTAGTGCATGGGGGTATGATAATATAAATATTGCAAACCCTGATCATTTTGTGAATATTGTTATATTGTTATCTAGTTTGTTAATTATATTATGTGGAATATTAAAACTAGGTACTTTTATTAAACTAGTTCCACAACCTGTAATATCCGGTTTTATGGACGGAATAGCAATTATTATTGTTGTTAGTCAAATAAATAAAATATTCGGGTTAGGACAAGCAAAAGCTTTTGAAGGAAGCCTATATATTAATATACTAGTTGCTGTTTCTACTCTTATTTTAATATTTATAATACCTAAATTATTAAACATTATTTCTAATCACCTTCCTAGATTTTTACCAGGAACCTTAGCTAGTATTATATTAATGACTCTAATTAGTAATTTATTTCCCTTAAATATAGAAAACATTAATATCTCTAATAACCTAAATAATCTCAGTGATTTAAAAGCTATATTCATAGAACAACTTCCAACAGACTGGAGCTATGTTATAATTATTGCCGCTCTACCATTTGCTTTTCAGCTTACTATGCTCTGTTATCTAGATACTCTACTTACATCTTTGGTAATAGATAAGATGACTAAAGAAAAAACTAAGCAAAATAAAGAGCTTATTGCTCAAGGTACTGCTAATGGATTAGTTGCATTTATTGGAGGTATTCCAGGTGCCCAGGCAACCATAAGATCCGTTTTATTAGTAAAAGAAGGTGCTACCTTAAGATTGGCAGGAATAGCCGTAGGGTTTCTAGTTATTTTTGAAGTTTTAATGCTAAGCCAATGGATGACATTAATCCCACAAGCCGTCTTTACAGGAGTCTTGTTAAAAGTTGCGTATGATGTCTTTGATTGGAAACCAATTATATCTTGGATTAACTTGTTACTTAATAAAAAAACTAACAGTCAAATAAATAAAGATGTTATTTTTATTATAGGTACTATGCTAGTTACAGTGATTTGGAATTTAAATATTGCAGTAATAGGGTTTACGATTTTATTTCATATTTTAAACAAAATAAATAATGAGAAAGCTTAACAATTTATGAATAAATATACTCATTACAAAAATGCTATTTCACAAATTA
The DNA here is from genome assembly GCA_029243935.1 of Alphaproteobacteria bacterium. Taxonomy (GTDB): domain Bacteria; phylum Pseudomonadota; class Alphaproteobacteria; order TMED109; family TMED109; genus TMED109. The sequence continues at coordinate 1,316 of JAQWRB010000079.1, read as the reverse complement.
TTAATACAGAAGTAGATCAATCTGACTGGAAATTAATTAGAAAACTTCATTTACCAAAAAAATATAATGAGGCTTCATCAGAGGAAACTAAAAAAGGAATAGTTATAGATGTAGAGGCCACAGGACTATCTATAGGACATGATGATGTAATTCAATTAGCTCTTTTGCCATTTGACTACGAAGTTACGTCTGGCAGAATTATCAATATTAATAAAGATCAAGCCTTTAACGGCATGAGAGAACCAAGAGTTCCTATTTCTGAAGAAGCCTCTCTAATTACTGGTATTACCAATGAAATGGTATTGAATAAAAAAATAGATTCTAAATCTGTAGAGGCCATAATAGAAAATACTGACTTAGTAATAGCCCATAATGCCGCCTATGACAGACCAATGGTAGAGCAACATTGGGATTGCTTCAAGACTGTTTCCTGGGCATGCACTTTTAGATCTATCAATTGGTTAAAAGAAGGTTTTAGCTCCGCAAAACTTGAACTATTAGGTTTAAATTATGGTTGGTTTTATGAAGGTCATGATGCTTTTAATGATTGCGAAGCTTGCTTAGCTTTATTATCTGAAACACTGCCTAAGAGAAATGAAACTGTGTTTTCCGTACTAAGAGAATATGCTATAAAACCTACCTATCTTATTAAAGCTATAGACGCTCCCTATGATAAACGCACTTTATTAAGAAGAAAAGGTTATAGATGGAGACCTGCAGATCAACTAAATGGCAAAGTTTGGTGGACGGAAACTGATGATTATATAGAAGAAATAAATTGGTTAAATAAAGAGATATATAAAAGAAAAATTAATATTCCTATAAAGAAAATTACCGCATTAAATAGATATTCAGATAGAATATGGGAATAAAGGAATAATTTTTGAGGATTATCCTTTAAATATTCTATATAACCCAAAACCTCTTCTAACTTATTATCGTCAATATCCTTATAACTAATATTAAATTTATTTTTTATACATATAGCAACGTGTGCATAAGGATTTCTTCCATTAGGATGGTTGGGGTGAGAAGGCAATTGTCCATTCAAATAGTCTCCTGCTTTTTGAATACATTGCCATAGATATTTTCTATTACTTTCATTCATATAATTTATATATATATCAAAAATTAATAACATAATAAGTTAAATTATATATATTATAATAGATATATAAATTAAGGCACCCGTAGCTCAACTGGATAGAGCGTTGCCCTCCGAAGGCAAAGGCTGTAGGTTCAAATCCCATCGGGTGCACCAATATCTTAGGAGCGAATATGAGTAATTTTCAAAAAGTAAAAGTTTTTATGGAAAC